>CAIUGQ010000151.1 GCA_903898725.1 uncultured Burkholderiales bacterium
AGCCAGGCCGCGCTCGCGCCCAAGGGCTACCTCACCGGCGCCGAGTGGGACTGGTCGACGCCCTACGGGATGCTGGTCGATGCGGCCCGCACCGGCAAGCCGCACCTGAACTTCCTGCGCGGCGGACTCAAGGAAGGCTTCGTGAAGATGTCGGCCTACGGCCCCTCGGTCACGCCCGCGGCGAAGGCCGCCGGCGATGCCGCGCGCACCGCGCTGACGACCGGCAACTTCGCGATCTTCAAGGGCCCGCTCAAGGACAACAAGGGCGGCACCGTGGTCCCGGCCGGCACCTCGCTCGAGATGACCAACCTCGAGCTCGAGAAGATGAACTACCTGGTCGAGGGGGTGCTCGGCTCGATCCCGGCCTGATCGCCGCGAACGGCACGCCCGGTCCGCGCCCACGCCGATGGCCACCGTCCAGTCGGTCCTCGCCGCCGCGCTGCGGCCGGTCAATGCCTCGCCGGCGGTGCTGGCGTGGCTCGTGCCGTTCGCCTCGATCGTCGTCGGACTGCTGGCCTTCGGCGTGTTCGTCGGCCTGCTCGGGCGCAACCCGTTCGAGGTGTACGCGACCATCTTCGAGGGCGGCTTCGCCAGCGCCTTCTCGTGGAACAACACGCTGCTGCGGGCCGCGCCGCTGATCCTCACCGGACTGGCGGTCGCGATTCCCGCGCAGGCAGGGCTGGTGGTGATCGGTGGCGAGGGCGCGCTCGCGCTGGGCGCGCTCGCCGCCGCCGCGGTGGCGGTGCCGCTCGCGCCCTCGCTCGGGCCGGCAGCCCTCGTCGCCGGCGCGATCGCCGGGGCCGTGGCGGGCGGGCTGTGGTTCGCGCTGACCGGCTTCTTCCGGGCCTACCGCGGGCTCAACGAGACGATCAGCAGCCTGCTGCTGTCCTACATCGCCATCGCCGTCTTCAACCATGTGGTCGAAGGGCCGCTGCGCGATCCGGCCAGCCTGAACAAGCCGTCCACGCTGCCGCTGCCCGACAGCGAGATGATCGGCCAGATCCCGTGGCTCGACGTCCACTGGGGGCTCGCGATCGGAGTCGTGGCCTGCGTGATCGCGCAGCTCGCGCTGTCGCGCAGCACCCAGGGCTTCGCGCTGCGCGTGGCCGGCGGCAACCCGCGGGCGGCCCTGCTCGTCGGCCTGCCGGTGGGCGCACTGATCGTCGCGGCCTGCGCGCTCGGCGGCGCCGCGGCGGGCCTGGCCGGTGCCATCGAGGTCATGGCGGTGCACAGCGCGGCCAGCGCGTCGGTGCTCGCCGGCTACGGCACCACCGGCATCCTGGTGGCCTTCATGGCGCGCCAGCAGCCGCTGGCGATCGTGCCGGTCGCGATCCTGATGGGCGGCATCGCGGCGGCGGGCAGTCTGCTGCAGCGCCGCCTGGACCTGCCCGACGCCACCACGCTGGTGCTGCAGGGGCTGCTGTTCGTGTCGATCCTCGCCGGCGAGGCCTTCATGCCCAAGGAGCGCCGGTGACCTTCGACGCCGTCCTCACCGTGCTGATCGCCGTCATGGGCGGCGCGATCCGCGTCTCCACGCCCTTCCTGTTCGTCTCGCTCGGCGAGTGCATCACCGAGAAGTCCGGCCGCATCAACCTCGGGCTCGAGGGCACGATGGTGTTCGGCGCGATGTTCGGCTACGCGGTGTCGTACCACACCGGTTCGCCGTGGCTGGGCGTGCTCGCGGCCGGCTGCTCGGGCGTGGTCTTCGGCGCGGTCCACGGGCTGCTGTGCAGCCTGCCGCGCGTCAACGACACGGCGATCGGCATCTCGCTGATCGTGCTCGGCCTGGGGCTCGCCTACTTCTTCGGCAAGGCCTACATCCAGCCGACCGCGCCGCGTCTGCCCTCGCTCGACCTCGGCGCCTGGAGCGACCGGCCCGCGCTGCGCGCCGCGCTGCAGGTCAACGTGCTGTTCATCGTCGGCGCGGTGCTCGCCTTCGTGCTGCACTGGGCGTTCGCCAACACCCGCTGGGGGCTGCAGCTGCGAACGGTCGGCGACTCGGCCGACGCCGCCCGCGCGCTCGGCCTGTCGGTGGCGCGTACCCGGGTGATGGCCACCGCGATGGGCGGTTTCTTCGGCGGCGTCGCCGGCGCCTACCTGTCGCTGTACTACCCGGGCAGCTGGAACGAGGCGCTGTCGAGCGGGCAGGGCGTGATGGCGGTGGCGCTGGTGATCTTCGCGCGCTGGCGGCCGCTCGGCTGCTTCCGTGCGGCACTGATCTTCGGCGGCGCGGGCTCGATCGGCCCGGCGCTGCAGGCGGTGGGCATCCAGGCGGGCTACCACCTGTGGAACGCGGCGCCGTACGTGCTGACGCTGGCGATCATGCTGGCCAGCACCTCCAAGGCCCGTGCGTCGATCGGCGCGCCGGGCGAACTCTCCATGACGCGCTGAACGCGCGCGCATCACACGAACGAGGCGTCTCGATGAGCGGACTGGGCGGATTGAACAAGTCGCCGAACGGCGTGGTCGTGGGGCTGGTGCAGCTGCAGCTGCCGGTGGTCGAGACCCCGGCGCAGCTCGCCGCGCAGACCGCGCGCATCGTGTCGATGGTCGGCAAGGCGCGGCGCAACAGCCCCGGCATGGACCTGGTGGTGTTCCCCGAGTACGCGCTGCACGGGCTGTCGATGAGCACCGCGCCCGAGCTGATGGTCTCGATGGACGGGCCTGAGGTCGCCGCGTTCAGGCAGGCCTGCATCGAGCACCGGATCTGGGGCTGCTTCTCGATCATGGAAGCCAACCCCGGCGGCAACCCCTACAACACCGGGATCATCTTCGACGACACCGGGCGGCTGGCGCTGTACTACCGCAAGCTGCATCCCTGGGTGCCGGTCGAGGCCTGGGAGCCGGGCAACCTCGGCATTCCGGTCATCGACGGCCCGAAGGGCTGCCGGCTCGCGCTGATCATCTGCCACGACGGCATGTTCCCCGAGATGGCGCGCGAATGCGCCTACAAGGGTGCCGAGATCATGCTGCGAACCGCCGGCTACACCGCGCCGATCCGCCACGCGTGGAAGATCACCAACCAGGCCAACGCCTTCCAGAACCTGATGATCACCGCCAGCGTCTGCCTGTGCGGCAGCGACGGCACCTTCGACTCGATGGGCGAGGGCATGGTCTGCGACTTCGACGGCACCGTGCTGGTCGAGGGCGGCAACCGTCCCGACGAGATCGTCACCTGCGAGCTGCGGCCCGATCTGGTCCGCGAGGCGCGCGTGCACTGGGGCGTCGAGAACAACCCCTACCAGCTCTGGCACCGCGGCTACGTGGCAGTGAAGGGCGGTGCCCAGGACTGCCCCTACACCTTCATGCACGACATGGTCGACGGCCGCTACCGGCTGCCCTGGGAGGCGGACGTGGTGCACACCGACGGCACCTCCTGCGGCTTCGCGGCGCCGGCCCGCGACTACGTCGGTGCACAGCCGGCCGGCCCCGAGGGGCTGCCGCTCGCGGCACCGATCGCGCGCGCCGCCTGACCCGCCGGAGCGCACCGCGATGATCGACTTCCCGCAGATCGGCGCCGATCCCTATCCGTGGCCGTACGACGGGCGCTGGCGCGCCGCCGAGACCGCGCTGGTGATCATCGACATGCAGACGGACTTCTGCGGCATCGGCGGCTACGTCGACCGCATGGGCTACGACCTGTCGATGACACGGGCGCCGATCGGGCCGATCTCGGCGCTGCTGGCGGCGGCCCGGACCCACGGCCTGACCGTGATCCACACCCGCGAGGGACACCGGCCGGACCTCTCCGACCTGCCGGCGAACAAGCGCTGGCGCTCGCGGCGGATCGGCGCCGGCATCGGCGACGCGGGGCCCTGCGGGCGCATCCTGGTCCGCGGCGAGCCGGGCTGGGAGATCATCCCCGAGCTCGCGCCGATCGCGGGCGAACCGATCGTCGACAAGCCCGGCAAGGGCTCGTTCTGCGCGACCGACCTCGAGCTGATGCTGCGCACCCGCGGCATCCGCAACCTGCTGCTGACCGGCATCACCACCGACGTGTGCGTGCACACGACGATGCGCGAGGCCAACGACCGCGGCTTCGAGTGCCTGATCATCGAGGACTGCTGCGGCGCCACCGACCTCGGCAACCATCAGGCCGCGATCAAGATGGTGACGATGCAGGGCGGGGTGTTCGGTGCCGTGGGTCGCTCCGAGCAGGTGCTGGCGGCGCTCGGCGACGGCGCGTCGACGGGAGCGGCGCGGTGAAGGCACCGTCGCTGCAGACGATCGGGCTGACCAAGCGCTTCGGCGACTTCGTCGCGCTCGATGCGGTCGACCTCGACGTGCGGCCGGGCACGGTCCATGCGCTGCTGGGCGAGAACGGCGCCGGCAAGTCGACGCTGGTCAAGTGCCTGGTCGGCTTCCAGCGCGCCGATGCGGGGTCGGTGGTGCTCGACGGCCGCGAGCGGGACATCGGCTCGCCGCAGGCCGCGCGTGCGCTCGGCGTCGGCATGGTCTACCAGCACTTCACGCTGGTCCCCTCGATGACGGTTGCCGAGAACTTCGCGCTCGCGCGGGGCGGGCTGGGCGCGATCGTCGACTGGCCCGCGAAGATCGCCGAGATGCGGACCTTCATGGACGGCACGCCGTTCACGCTGCCGCTGGAGGTGCCGGTCTCGAACCTGGCCGCCGGCCAGAAGCAGAAGGCCGAGATCCTCAAGCAGCTCTACGCGGACAACCGGCTGCTGATCCTCGACGAGCCGACCTCGGTGCTCGCGCCCGACGAGGCCGACGAGGTGCTCGGCGCGATCCGTGCGCTCGCGCATGCCGGGCGGCTGACGGTGGTCATGATCACGCACAAGTTCCGCGAGGTGTCGGCCTTCGCCGACGACGTGACCGTGCTGCGGCGCGGCCGCCGGGTCGCCGCCGGGCCGGTCGCCGAGTTCGACGCGGTGCGGCTGGCCGACGCGATGATCGGTGCCGCGCGCCGTCGCGAGCTGCCCGAGCGCGGTCCGGTCGTGCAGGCCGCGCCGCCGGTGCTCGCGCTCGAAGGGCTGACCGTGACCGACGACGCCGGGCGACGCGTGGTGCGCGACGCGACGCTGTCGGTGCGTGCCGGCGAGATCCTGGGCATCGCCGGGGTCTCGGGCAACGGGCAGCGCGAACTGGTCGAGACCCTGCTCGGGCAGCGCGAGCCGTCCGCGGGCGCGATCCGGATCAGCGGCGAGCGCTACCGGGGCCGACGCGGCGAGATCGCGCGGCACGGTGTCGGCAGCCTGCCCTAGGAACCCCTGCGCAACGCCTGCGTGGCCGCGATGTCGGTCGCCGAGAACCTGGCGCTGCGCGAGTTCGACGTCGCGCCCCTCGCCCGGGCGGGCTGGCTGAGCCCCGCGCGGCTGGTGGCTGCGGCGCGGCCCCGCATCGAGGCCTTCGGCGTCAAGACCCGCGGGCCGGATTCGCCGATCGGCACGCTGTCGGGCGGCAACGTGCAGCGGGCCGTGCTCGCGCGCGAGCTGTCGCGCGGCTGCCGCGTGCTGGTGGTGATGAATCCGGTGTTCGGCCTGGACTTCGCCGCCGTCGACGAGATCCACCGCCGGCTGCTCGAGGCTCGCAACGGCGGCGCCGCGGTGCTGCTGGTCAGCGAAGACCTCGACGAGCTGATCGAACTGTCCGACCGCGTCGCGGTCATGTCCGAAGGGGCCCTGGTGTACGAGACCGCGAACGCTGCCACCGACCGTGCCGAGATCGGCCGTCGCATGGGCGGTGCGCACGACGCGCACGACGCACCGGGTGCGTCCGCCGGCGGTCCGGAGCCGGTCCTCGCAGAAGGTGCCGCATGACGTCCGACTTCGCGCCGACGGGCGCCCCCCGCACCGTTCAGGCCCGGCCGTTCGCCTTCGCGTTCGAGCCGCTCACCACCGCGCTCGTGATGATCGACATGCAGCGCGACTTCATCGAGCCCGGCGGGTTCGGCGAGTCGCTGGGCAACGACGTGAGCCACCTCGCCCGTGTCGTCGGCCCTGCCACCGACCTGCTCGGCTGGGCACGGATGCGCGGCCTGCTGGTGGTCCACACCCGCGAATGCCACCGCCCCGACCTGTCCGACTGCCCGCCGGCCAAGCGGCTGCGGGGCGCACCGTCGACCCGGATCGGTGACGCCGGACCGATGGGACGGATCCTGATCGACGGCGAGCCCGGCGCCGACTTCGTGCCCGGCCTGTCGCCGCTCGCCGGCGAGGTCGAGATCGTCAAGCCGGGCAAGGGGGCGTTCTACAACACCACCCTGACCCATGTGCTCACCGCGCGTCGCATCACGCACCTGATCTTCGGTGGCGTGACCACCGAGGTGTGCGTGCAGACGACGATGCGCGAGGCGAACGACCGCGGCTACGAATGCCTGCTGGTCGAGGAGGCGACCGGCAGCTACTTCCCGGAGTTCCGCGACGCGACGCTGGCGATGGTCCGCGCGCAGGGCGGCATCGTCGGCTGGACCGCCTCGCTCGCCGACGTGATGCGCGCCTAGCGGCGCGGGTGCCCGGGCCGCTTCAGGCGGGCTCGGGCAGCCGGGTGCGACGCGCGGCGGCCGCCGAGGCCGAGGCCGCGGCACCCTGTCGGATCATCGCCGCCGTGGCGACGAGTCGGACGATGCGCCGGGCGTTCGGTCCGAACGAGCGCCACACCACCGTCTCGGCGAGCACCACGCGGCCGGCCGGTCCGAGCATCGCGCCGAGCAGCGACGAGGCGAGCGTGTAGCCGCCCATGCCGGGCATCGTGGGGGCGACGATGCCCAGGGCCGTCGACAGCGCGGTGTAGGTCGCGAAGCCGCCGAGGTGCACGACCACCAGCATCCCGCCGGGCGTGACCGAGTCCGACAGGTCGACGCCGTGGCGGCGCGCCCTGAGCAGCAGGTCTTGCGCGAACCGTGCGCGCTCCGGCGCATCCAGGCCGCGCTGCAGCACGGCGAGGATCGCCTTGAGCACCTCGGTCTCCAGTTCGTCGACCCAGGCATAGAGCGCGGCCACCGCGTCACGATCGGGCGGCAGCCTCGGCTCGGTCGGCCGGGAGGCGTCGATCGCCGCCAGGTCGACGCCGGTCGGGCCGGTGCGCGATGCCCACCAGATGGCGTCCACGCCGAGCGCTTCGGCCGCATCGCGCAGCATCTCGAGGTAGGCCGCGCCGCCGAGGCTGACCGCGGTCGTGAGACCGCTGCGGCCGGCGATGCCGATCCGGGCCGCCAGCGCCGCGGGCGCCAGCGCCGCGGTCGCGGCCTCCTGACCCTCGAGGGCGCGGGTCAGTTCGAGCAGTTCCTCGCTGGTCGCGCGCTCGAGCGTCGCCAGCAGCATGCGGCTCGACGGGCTGGTCCAGGCGCCGCGCTCGGCAGCGGGTTCGGGCTGCGGCCTGGGCATCGGGATCGTCGGCGGGCCGTCGACGGGCTCGATGGCCGACTCGGCCTGCCTGAGCGAGGGGATGGCCGTACCGGAGGGCGTGCCCGCTGCGGTCGCTGCAGGCGGTGTCACGGCGCGGACGGGCGTGGCCGCGGCGGACGCCATGATCGCCAGCCGGCGGACCGCCGTCCGGTAGCGGCGCCACAGCCGCTCGTGCTCGCTGAGCGGCTCGGCGCGCCCCTTGGCGACCAGCACGAACCGACGCTGGGCATCGCTGCCGGGCATCAGTCGCCCGTCGGCGAGTCGTTCGTACCAGGTGCCGTAGCGCGCGAGACGGTCGATCTCGACGGCATCGAGGCCCGCTTCGGCCGCGGCAGCCGGGTCGACGTCGAACCGCGTCGCCAGCGCCTCGCGCTGAGGGTCGGGGAGGGCGTCGGCGGATTCGGGCGATCGGCCGCCGAGATCGGTGGCGCCGAGCGGTGCGAGCGGCGACGGGGCTGCGGCGGGACGGACCGGACCCTGAGCCGACGCAGCGGCGGATGACGGCACCGACGCCTGCTGCTGCGGCTGCGAAGCGAGACCGGCCAGCGCAGCCGGCAGCGCCAGTCTGGGGTCTTCGGCGGACGCGGGGCCGACACGCAGCAGGCGGTGCCGCTCGCCGTCGTGCGCGACGTCGGCCCGTGCGCCGTCCTGCGCGGGCGGGGGGGGCGCGCTGCGTCGCGCGTCGTGTCGAGCGTCGAGCAGGTCGTCGAGCAGGTGCCGGGCGAACTCGACCCGCGACCCGTCCCGGCCGGCGCCAACGCAGACCCGATGGATCCGGTCGAGGTCGCCCCACGGCGCATCGGCGCCGTCGGGCAGGTGCGGACGCGCGATCGCGCCGAGCGTGCAGAGGGCCCGCAGCGCGTCGTTCAGGGCGTCGCCGCGCAGCACGGTGTCGGTGAACGGCATGCCGTGGCCGCGCGGCCCGAGCAGCACCAGCTCGACCTCACGGCCCGCAGCGGCGGGGTCCGCGACCCGCAGCGAGGCGAGGACGAGTGCAGCCAGCCTGGGGGCCGAGCGGGACGGCTCGTCGAGCAGCGCGCGGTGCAGGCTGCGACAGGTGGAGGCGGCGTCGGCGGTGACCGAGGGATCGGGCGCCGCCGTGCGCGACCTCGAGCGGGTGCGCAGCCAGTCGAGGTGCGCCGCCGCGCTGCCGGCCTCGCTCGCCTCGACGAGCCCGTCGGCTGCGGGTCCGTCGAGCCGCAGGCTGCGTTCGATCCGGCGCGCCGACAGCGCACCGAGGTCGGTCGCCGCCGCGCGAGCCCAGGCATGCAGCCGCCAGGGCTCGATCGCCGCACACGCCAGCGCCAGCGCATCGCACCACCGACCGATGCGGGCAGCATGGACGGGATCGATCGCGGGCAGCAGACGGGGGGAAGACATGGATGCCGCGGAGCGGTGGCCGTGGAGAGCGGGACGGACCGATCCTAAGGGCGACACCGCCGCCGCCTGCGTGGTCCGGACCGGCGGTCGCGGGATCCCGCCCGGCGGCCTGAAGTCCGGGAGATCCAGGACGACAGGCGATGAATTTGTATCTGAAATGCCAACTGGCAGATCTGCCGGTCAGCCCTGCGGATCGCCTGTTCAGGCCGAAATCAGGTCGATCGACCCGAATGCGGGCCATAGGGACTTAGGGCTGGCCACCGTTTAGGGTAAGCGGAAAAGGAAATAATCTCCAGCGATTCATCCGGCCGACCCGGCCCGCGCGCTGCCGGGGTCGGCCTGCAGCGCGGCACCGCTCTCGAGCAGCGCGTCGATCTCCGGGTCCGACCAGCCGTGCTCGCGCAGCACCTCGCGGGTGTGCTCCCCGAGCGAGGGCGCGTGGCGCGTGACCTGGCCTGGCGTCGCCGACAGCGTGATCGGCGTGCCCAGCGCGCGGGTCGGGCCGGCCACCGGATGCTCGAGTTCGACCACCATCCCGCGGGCGAGCGTCTGCGGATGCGAGAGCGCGTCGCCGATCGAGTTCACCGGCCCGGCGGGCACCCCCGCTGCCTCGAAGGCCGCGAGCCAGTCGCCGGCGTCGCGCGTGCCGAGCACCGCCTCCATCGCCGCCACCAGCGCGGGCAGGTGGGCCATGCGCGCCGAGTTGTCGACGAAGCGCGGATCGCGCTTCCACTCGGGGTGGCCCAGCACGTCGCAGATCCGCTCCCAGTTCGCCTGGTTGGCGCCGCCGATCACGATCCAGCCGTCCCGGGTGCCGAAGGCCTGATAGGGGGCCGCCAGCACATGGCCCGAACCGAGCGGACCCGGCGAGGCGCCGGTGGCGAACCAGACCGAGGCGTGCCAGCCGGTCTGGTGGAGGGCCGCCTCCATCAGGGAGGTGTCGACCCGCTGGCCCTCGCCGGTCTTCAGGCGATGGATGTAGGCGGCGAGGATCCCGTTGGCCGCCAGCAGCCCGGCGTTCAGGTCGGCGACCGAACTGCCGACCTTCGCCGGCGGCCGGCCGGGCTCGCCGGTGATGCTCATCAGGCCCGCGAAGGCCTGCGCGACGAGGTCGAAGCCCCCGCCGCCGCCGAGCGGCCCGGTCAGCCCGTATCCGCTGATCGAGCAGTAGATGAGGCTGGGGCGACGCGCATGCAGCGTCTCCCAGCCGAGCCCGAGCTTGTCCATCGTGCCCGGCCGGTAGTTCTCGAGCAGCACGTCGGCCGAGTCGACCAGCCTCAGCAGGGCGTCGCGCCCGGCCGGGTGCTTGAAGTCGAGCGCGATGCCACGCTTGTTGCGGTTCATCACGAGGAAGGGCGCCGACACGCCCCCGACGCGCGGCTCGCGATAGGCGCGCGCGTCGTCACCCCCCGGGATCTTCTCGACCTTGATCACGTCGGCGCCGAGATCCGCGAGCAGCGCGCCGCAGGTCGGTCCGGCCATGATCTGCGCGCACTCGAGCACGCGCAGGCCGGCGAGCGGGCCGGCCACCTCAGCGCCCCTCGAAGCGCGGCGCGCGCTTGGCGAGGAAGGCCGCGTAGCCGATCCGGAAGTCCTCGGTGTCGAAGCAGTCGAAGCATTCGTCGAGCTCGGCGTCAGACAGCGGTCGCGGGTCCCCCAGACGGCGCGCGAACTTCTTGTGCCAGCGTGCGACGAGCGGCGCACCGTCGGCGATCCGGCGCGCCGTCTCGTCGACCTCGGCGCCGACGCGGTCGTCGGGCACCACACGGGTCACCAGGCCCTTGTCCCGGGCCTCGGCGGCATCGAAGATCCGCCCCTCGAGCAGGATCTCCAACGCGGCCGATTCGCCGACCAGCTTCACCAGCGGCGCCATCTCGGCGTAGGCCATCACGAGCCCGAGGTTCTTGATCGGCGCGCCGAAACGGCTCGAGGCGCCGCAGATGCGCAGGTCGGCGAGCGCCGCGATCTCCAGCCCGCCGCCGACGCAGATCCCGTGGATCCGCGCCACCACCGGATGCCGGCAGTCGGCGATCGCCTGTGCGGTCCGGTGCATGTCGCGGCCGTAGTCGATCGCCTGCGCCTTGTCGGAGCGCTGGGTCTCGAACTCCGAGATGTCGTTGCCCGGCGAGAACGCCCGCTCGCCGGCGCCCCGGACGACGACGCAGCGCACCGAGTCGTCGGCCGACAGCGACTCGAAGGCATCGCCCAGCATCCGCCACATCGGCCGGGTCAGCGCATTGAGCTTCGCCGGCCGGTTGAGCACCACGGTGGCGATGTCGCCGTCCCGTTCGACGAGGACCTCGGACATCGGGGGCTCAGTCCGCCTTGACGTTGAGGTCCTTGACGAGCTTCGCGTACTTCGCGTTCTCGGCGCGGATGAACTCGGCGAAGGCGGCGGGCGTCTGCGGCCCGCCGAACTGCAGGCCCTGCGGGTCGAGCTTGGCGCGGATCTCGGGGTCGGCCATCGCCTTCTTCACCGCGTCGTCGATCTTCGCGGTGATGTCCGCCGGCAGGCCCTTCGGTCCCATCACCGAGTACCAGTTGGTGACGTCGAAGCCCTTGATGCCCTTCTCGTCGAAGGTCGGCACGTCGGCCAGCTGGGGCAGGCGCTTCGGGGTCGAGATCGCGAGCGCGCGCAGCTTGCCGTCCTTGATGTGCGGCAGCACCGGCGGCATGGTGTCGAAGTTCGTGTTGACCTGCCCGGCGAGCAGGTCGACGATCGCCGCGCCGCTGCCCTTGTAGGGCACGTGGTTCATCGTCGTGCCGCTGATCTGGTTGAAGAGCGCGCCGGCGAGGTGCTGCGTGCTGCCGACGCCGGAGGAGGCGTAGGTCATCGCACCGGGCTTGGCCTTCGCGAGCGCGACGAGTTCCTCTACGCTCTTCGCGGGCACCGACGGGTGCACGACCAGGATGTTCGGCACGTAGCCGATGTAGGTGATCGGCGTGAAGTCGGCGATCGGGTCGAACGGCGTCTTGGCGAACACATGCGGCGCGATCGCGTTGCTGTTCGCATGGCCGGCGAGCAGCGTGTAGCCATCGGCGGGCGCCTTCGCCACCAGGTCCGCCGCGATCGTGCCGGCGGCGCCGGCGCGGTTCTCGACGATGATCTGCTGGCCGAGGATCTCGGACATCTTCGGGCCCAGCGCGCGCGCGACGATGTCGGTGCCGCCCCCGGGCGCGAAGCCGACCAGCAGGCGGATCGGCTTGCTCGGCCACGCCTGCGCGGACGCAGCGGTGGGCACGGCGAGGGTGGCCGCGGCGAGCGCGGCGGCGAGCAGGGTGCGGCGATGCGTCGTCATCGATGTCGTCTCCAGGGTGCGGCGACGGCTCATGGGCCGCGCCGGTTGTCGCACGGGATCCCGCGCCGGGCCGAGGCCCGGCGACGGACGTCAGGCAGCCTTCAGCGCGGCCCGCGGAGCGGCTGCCTCGGCCAGGCAGTCGATCGCCGCCTGCACGCCGCCCTTGCGGTGCGGCACGCCGGCAGCCTGCAGCCCCATCTCGACGCCGCCGAGCGTGCCGAGCAGGGTCAGGTCGTTGAAGTCGCCGAGGTGCCCGATGCGGAACACCCGGCCGGCCAGCTTCGACAGGCCGGTGCCCAGCGACATGTTGAAGCGCTCGAGCACGACGCGCCGGAAGGCGTCGGCGTCGTGGGTGGCGCCGCTGGCGTCGACCGGCATCATCACCGCGGTCAGTGCCGGGCTGTACTCGGCCGGGTTGCGGCACAGGATCTCGAGTCCCCAGCCGCGCACCGCACGACGGGTCGCCTCGGCATGGCGCAGGTGGCGCGCGAAGACGTTCGGCAGGCCCTCGGCATGCAGCCGGTCGAGGGCGACCGCGAGGCCGTAGAGCAGGTTGGTCGAGGGCGTGGTCGGCCAGTAGCCCTTCTCGTTGGCGGCGACGATCTCGTCCCATGCCCAGTAGGCACGCGGCAGCTTCGCATGCTCCGAGGCGGCCATGGCCTTGGGCGAGACCGCGTTGAAGGACAGCCCGGGCGGCAGCATCAGTCCCTTCTGCGAGCCCGCGACGGTCACGTCGACGCCCCACTCGTCGTGGCGGTAGTCGACCGAGCCGAGCGACGAGATGGTGTCGACCATCAGCAGGGCGGGGTGCTTGGCCGCGTCGATCGCCCGACGCACCGCGAGGATGTCGGAGGTGACGCCGGTGGAGGTCTCGTTGTGCACCACGCAGACCGCCTTGATGCGGTGCTGCGGGTCGGCGGCCAGCCGCTCGTGGATGCGGGCCGCGTCCACGCCGCTGCGCCAGTCGCCGGGGATGAACTCGGGCATCAGGCCGAGGCGCTCGGCGAGGCGCTTCCAGAGCGCCGCGAAGTGGCCGGTCTCGGCCATCAGCACGGTGTCGCCGGGCGACAGGGTGTTGACCAGGGCCGCTTCCCAGGCGCCGGTGCCCGATGCCGGATAGATGATGACCGGCTGCGCGGTCTGGAACACCGGGCGGATGTCGGCGAGGACCTTCAGGCCGAGCTTCTGGAACTCCGGGCCGCGGTGGTCGATCGTCGGGTGATCGATTGCCCGCAGGACGTCGTCGGGCACGTTCGTGGGGCCGGGAATCTGCAGGAAATGCCGCCCCGCAGGGTGCGAGTTCAGGTCGAGCATGTCGCCTCCGTTTTGCATACAATATGCGAAACCTCAGGGGCGCGCAACGTCGGAGCCCTTGAATGTCGGCCTCGAAGGGCTCCCGTTCCTGCTGCCTGAGCTCCCATTTCGCATGCAACTCGAATCTCTCCGCCTCGACGACCCGATGGTCGATCCGAGCGCCGCGCCCGTCCCGGAGCGTCGCGTGCTGCACGAGGCGGTCGCCGAGCGGCTGCGCGACCTGATCGTGGAGGGCGTGCTCGCCCCCGGTGCGCACCTGAACGAGCGGGTGCTGTGCGAACGGCTGGGGGTCTCGCGCACGCCGCTGCGCGAGGCGTTCCGCACGCTCGCCGGCGAGGGCATCGTCGAGCTGCAGCCGAACCGCGGCGCGGTCGTCGCCACGCTTTCGCGCGAAGACGTCGAGCACGCCTTCGAGCTGATGGCGGCGCTCGAGTCGCTCGCGGGCGGCCTGGCCGCGACCCGCGCGACGGGCGCCGAGCGAGACGAGCTGCGGGCGCTGCACTTCGAGATGCTCGCCGCCCACGCGCGGCGCGACCTGCCGACCTACTACCGTCTCAACAGCACCATTCACCGTCGGCTCGTCGCCTGCGCGCGCAACCCGGTGCTCGCCGAGACCTACGCGCGGCTCAATGCGCGCCTGCAGTCGCTGCGCTTTCGCTCGAACCTGAACCGCGACAAGTGGGACGCGGCGGTGGCGGAGCACGCGGCGATGATCGAGGCGCTCGATGCCGGCGACGGCGAGCGGCTCGCCACGGTGCTGCGCGAGCACCTCGACCACAAGCGCACGACCGTGCTCGCGCAGCTCGATGCCGGCACGCCCGTGCCGCCTGCGCTGCGCGATGCCGGCGGCGTGCACGAGAAGGATCCCCGATGAACGCTCCCGAACGCCTCGACGGCTCGCGCCGCGTCTTCCTGTCGCCGCGCCTGGCGCGCAGCGACCTCGCCACCCGGCTGCGCCGCGAGATGCAGGGCGATGTCCTGTTCGATGCCGGCTCGCGCGGCCGCTACTCGACCGACGCCTCGGTCTACCAGATCGAGCCGATCGGCGTCGCGGTGCCCCGCACCGAGGCCGATCTGGCGATCGCGCTCGACGTCGCGCGCGACCTGAAGGTCCCGGTGCTGCCGCGTGGCGCGGGCACGTCGCAGTGCGGCCAGACGATCGGCGCGGCCCTGGTGATCGACCATTCCAAGTGGCTCAACGAGGTGGTCGCCTTCGACGCGCAGGCGGCGAAGGCCGACCCGGCGAACGCGACCGTCACGGTGCAGCCCGGCATCGCCCTCGATGCGCTCAATGCGCGTCTCAAGCCCCATGGCCTGTGGTTCCCGGTCGACGTCTCGACCTCCGCCCAGGCCACGATCGGCGGCATGGCCGGCAACAACTCCTGCGGCTCGCGCTCGATCGCCTACGGCAACATGGTCCACAACGTGGCGGGCATCGACGCGATCCTCGCCGACGGCACGCAGGGCTACTGGGGCACCTTCACGCGCGGCGACGGGTCGGCCGGCGACATGAGTCTGTCGAACCAGCGCATCCGCGAGATCGTCAGCGGCCTGCACGCGATCGCCGACCGCGAGCGCGACGAGATCCGGCGTGTCTGGCCGACCGTGATGCGCCGCGTCGGCGGCTACAACCTCGATGTCTTCGAGCCGCGCTCGGAGCGCCCCTACACCGCCGACGGCTCGCTGAACCTCGCCCACCTGCTGGTCGGCTCCGAGGGCACGCTCGCCTGGACGCGGCGCATCACGCTCAGGCTCGCACCGCTGCCGGGCGCGAAGGTGCTCGGCGTGGTGTCGTTCCCGAGCTTCCAGCATTCGATGGAATCGGCCCAGCACATCGTGACGCTCGGGCCGGTGGCGGTCGAGCTGGTCGATCGCACGATGATCGAGCTCTCACGCGCCAACCCGGCCTTCCGTCCGACGATCGACTCGGCGCTGGTCGGCGAGCCGCAGGCCGTGCTGCTGGTGGAGTTCGCCGGCGAGTCCCGCGATGTGCAGCTCGCCAAGCTCGCGCGCCTGCACGAGCTGATGGGCGATCTGGGGCTGCCGGGCAGCGTGGTCGACCTGGTCGACGAGCCGCGGCAGAAGGCGCTCTGGGAGGTCCGCAAGGCCGGCCTGAACATCATGATGTCGATGAAGGGAGACGGCAAGCCGGTGTCCTTCATCGAGGACTGCGCGGTGCCGCTCGAGCACCTCGCCGACTACACCGCGCGGCTCACCGAGGTGTTCCGCCGGCACGGCACGCAGGGCACCTGGTATGCGCACGCCTCGGTCGGCACGCTGCACGTGCGTCCGATCCTCGACCTGCGCGAGCACGGCGGCGGCGCCGCGAAGATGCGCGCGATCGCCGAGGAGGCGGCGGCGATGGTGCGCGAGTACAAGGGCGCGTTCTCCGGCGAGCACGGCGACGGCCTGGTGCGCAGCGAGTGGGTCGCCTGGCAGTTCGGCCCGCGGCTGGTCCGGGCGTTCGAGGAGGTCAAGGGACTGTTCGACCCGGACGACCGGATGAACCCCGGCAAGATCGTGCGGCCGACGCGCATGGACGAGGCGAGCCTCTTTCGCTTCGCACCGGGCTATGCGGTGCAGCCGCTGGCGACCGCGCTCGACTGGTCCGACTGGAATCGCGCGAACGATCCTTCGGACGCCGACCTGACCCGCGAGGGCTGGGTGCGCGAGGGCAACGGCGTGGCGGTCTCGCCCGCCGGCACCGGCGGCGACCCGGCCGGCGGCTTCGGCAAGGCCGTCGAGATGTGCAACAACAACGGCCACTGCCGCAAGTTCGACGCCGGCACCATGTGCCCGTCCTACCGTGCGACGCGCGATGAGGTGCATGTCACCCGCGGCCGCGCGAACACGCTGCGGCTCGCGGTGACCGGCCAGCTCGGACCCGAGGGCCTCGCCGCGCCCGAGGTGCGCGACGCGATGGACCTGTGTGTCCAGTGCAAGGGCTGCCGACGCGAGTGCCCGACGGGCGTCGACATGGCGCGCATGAAGACCGAGTTCCTGCACCACTGGCAGACCCGGCACGGGCTGTCGGCGCGGGCGCGGATGATCGCGTTCCTGCCGCGCTGGGCGTCGCTGGCCGGGCGGCTGGCGCCGCTGTCCAACCTGCGCGATGCGCTGCCCGGCCTGGCTGCGCTGTCCGAGCGCTGGTTCGGGCTGAGCGCCAAGCGCACGCTGCCGAAGTTCCGCCGCGACGGCTTCCGGCGCACGCTCGCCGCCGGGGGCGGTGCCGCCGCGCGCGGCACCGACGCCACCGCCCGCGAGGTGGTGCTGTGGGTCGACACCTTCGACGAGCACTTCGAGCCCGAGAACGCCCATGCCGCGCTGCGGGTGCTGCGTGCCGCGGGGTTCCGGGTGCATGTCGCCGGCACGCCCGGCTCGGGCATCGCCGAGGGCGAGCGGCCGCTGTGCTGCGGGCGCACCTTCCTGTCGGCGGGCCTGGTCGACGAGGCCCGCAGCGAGGCCGCGCGCACGCTCGCCGCGCTGCTGCCCTTCGCCGAGCGTGGCGTCGCCATCGTCGGTCTCGAGCCCTCGTGCCTGCTGACCCTGCGTGACGAGTTCCTCGCGCTGCGCCTGGACGAGTCGATCGGGCGTCCGGGCGCCGCTCGGCTGCTGGCCTCCAGGGCGATGCTGTTCGAGGAGTTCCTGGCGGCCGAGCAGGCCGCGGGGCGGCTCGAGCTGTCGCTCAAGGCGCTGCCGCAGTCGCGCGCGAAGGTGCACGGGCACTGCCACCAGAAGGCGTTCGACGCGTTCACCCCGACGCTGACGGTGCTGCGGCTGATCCCGGGGCTGACCGTCGAGCCGATCGAGTCGAGCTGCTGCGGCATGGCGGGCAGCTTCGGCTACGAGGCGGCCCACCACGAGGTGTCGATGCGGATGGCCGAGGCGTCGCTGCTGCCGGCGGTGCGTGCCGCGGGTGAGGACACGCTGATCGTCGCCGACGGCACGAGCTGCCGCCACCAGATCGCCGATGGTGCCGCGCGCGAGGCCCTGCACGTCGCCCGCGTGCTGGAGCGTGCGCTGGGCTGAGTCCGGGGCTGTCCCGGATCGGACCGGATCGGATCGGGTAGCGGGGCGGGGCGGGGCGGTGTGGGTCCGCCGGGGGCCGGCCTCAGGCGGTCGAGCCCAGGCGCTCCAGCGCGCGCTGCAGTGCCTCCTTCAGCGTCTCGGCGCGGAAGGGCTTGGCGATGAAGTCGTCCATCCCGGCTTCGCGACACCGCCGGCGGTCGTCGGCATGCAGCTCCGCGGTGAGCGCGACGATCCAGGGCTGATGCGCGCCGGCGGGCAGGGCGCGGATCGCCCGTGTCGCCTCGTGCCCGTCCAGGCCAGGCATGCGCACGTCCATCACCACGACGTCGTATGGGCGATCGGCCACCTCGACGATCGCCTCGCGGCCGTCGTGCGCGATGCGGGCCGCGATGCCGAGCCGGCCCAGCACGCCGATCGCGAGCGTGCGCGAGACCGCGTCGTCGTCGACCACCAGCACCCGGAGCGCCGACAGCGCGACGGGCGCCGCCGTGCCCGCAGAGGCCGTGGCGCCGGCCTCGAGCATCGCATCGAAGCGGAACCGGCTGCCCTCGCCCGGGCGGCTCTCGACCGACAGCGTGCCGCCCATCAGGGCGAGCAGCCGCGCGCAGATCGCGAGGGCCAGACCCGACGACGCCTCGCGCAGCGACGGGCCCGACGTGTCGCCCGCGAACAGGGCCTCCAGACGCGCGCGCTGCGTCGCGTCGAGGCCGGCGCCGGTGTCTGCGACCGTGCCCACCAGCCGCCAGCGCCCGTCGGGCTGCGGCAGCGCGGAGAGCTCCAGCCGCACCTCGCCGCGGGCGGTCGATTCGATCGCGTGCGACAGCAGCTTCATCAGGACCTGCTGCAGGCGGACCGCATCGCCGATCAGGCGTTCGGGCATCGCGCGGCTCCAGAGCAGGAGCGACAGCCCCTTGCGCTCGGCGCGCGGACGCAGCAGCGCGATCACGTCCTGGGCGATGCGCTGCGGCGAGAACCCGTCGCGGGCGAGACCGAGCTGTCCGCCGCGCAGGTTCGAGAGGTCGAGCAGGTCATCGACGACGCCGACCAGTGCATCGGCCGAGCGCTGCAGCGCGTCGACATAGCCACGCTGCTCGCCGTCGAGGCGCGTGCCGCGCAGCAGTTCGACCATGCCGACCACGCCGTTCAGCGGCGATCGCAGGTCCTGGCCGAGGCTCGCCAGCAGTTCGTCCGCGGAGCGATGGGGCTCGGGCCGGGGCGCCGAGCTGCCGGCGTCGGGGCGCCGGGGCGCCTCGCCTCGCGCGCCATCCCCGTCCCTCGCTGTCGATGTCATCAGAACCGTCGCCCGCCGACCTCGGGGATCCGCCCCGCCGCGCCGTCGGGATGCTCGTCTCCCGACAGCATGAGCTTAGCCGTTCCCGCGCGGCGACTCACCCGTTGCGATGTGTCCGGAGCGGCCACCCGTCGGTCTGCGCCGCCTCGGCCGCCGACCGCCCGGACGCGGCCGACCGGCGGCCGACAGCGGCCGCGGCGATTCGCGCGGATCGGGGCGCGGGCGCGGCACGCGTGACACGCGCGCAACAGGCCC
>CAIUGQ010000152.1 GCA_903898725.1 uncultured Burkholderiales bacterium
CCGGTCGCGCACTGGTCACCGCGCTGCGTACCCGGGTCGAGGGCGCCGCCAGCCGCCTCGTCCACGCCAGCGCCGCGCTCGATCTGGTCAGCCCGCGGGGCGTGCTCGCACGCGGGTACGCGATCGTCACCGGCCCCGACGGCGCGATCGTGCGCAGCGCCGCCTCGCTCGCCCCCGGTGACGCGGTGTCGGTCGCACTGGGGGAGGGCGGCTTCGACGCGCGGGTCAGCGCCGCGACGCAGGCCAAGCCCGCGTCCGACAAGGGGAAGCATTGAGCCCGGTCACGGCGCTGGCCTAGAATCGAGGGTTCCCGATCGGGGGACGGCGCTCGCCGGTCCCGCCGTGGCGACGCACTCACTCCAGACGAGGACAGACCATGGAACACACGCTTCCGCCGCTCCCCTACGCCACCGATGCACTGCAGCCGCACATCTCGAAGGAGACGCTGGAGTTCCACCACGGCAAGCACCACAACACCTACGTGGTGAACCTGAACAACCTCATCAAGGGCACTGAGTTCGAGGCGCTCGGCCTCGAGGACATCGTCCGCAAGTCGTCCGGCGGCGTGTTCAACAACGCGGCCCAGATCTGGAACCACACGTTCTACTGGAACTCGCTCAAGCCGAACGGCGGCGGCGAGCCCACCGGCGCGCTCGCCGAGGCGATCACCAAGAAGTGGGGCTCGTTCGCGGCCTTCAAGGAAGCGTTCACCAAGTCCGCCATCGGCAACTTCGGCTCGAGCTGGACGTGGCTGGTCAAGAAGGCCGACGGCTCGCTGGACATCGTCAACACCAGCAACGCCGCGACGCCGATCACCGGCACCGACCGCCCGCTGCTGACCTGCGACCTGTGGGAGCACGCCTACTACATCGACTACCGCAACCGTCGCCCGGACTACCTCGGCGGCTGGTGGAGCCTGGTCAACTGGGACTTCGCCGCCAAGAACTTCGCCTGACGGGCGAGCGGCCCGTGACCGGCTTCAGGGCCGGTCGCGGGGCCGGCTTCAGAGCCGGCTTCAGAGTCGGTCTCAGGGCTTGGACGCGGCCTTGAACAGCTTCGGCTGCGTCAGCTTAGCCCCGGCCTTCAGGCCTCGCTTGGCGAACCATCCCTGCTCCATCTCGAGCGCATAGCGGATCGGCCGCACCGGGCAGTGGCTGTCCTCGGTCTGGGGCTTCATGTCCTCGATGTTGGCGATGGTGCCGTCGTCATCGACGAACGCGATCGACAGCGGCAGCAGCGTGTTCCGCATCCAGAAGCAGTGACCCGCCTTCTGCTCGAAGACGAACAGCATGCCTTCGTTCGTCCCGAGCTTCTCGCGCATCATCAGGCCCCGCATCCTCGTGTCGACCGCATCCGCGACCTCGGCGCGGATCAGGTGCAGGCCGGCCTGGATCTCGATCTTCGGCAGCGTCGGCTGCGGCTCCGGACGGGCCGGGGCGGGCTGCGCGCCCAGGGGCGCGGCGACGGCTGCCGCCAGCAGCGTCGCGACCAGCCGGGCGGCGATGCGCCGCGCTAGGGCGTCCAGCGCCGGTCGGGCGCCTTGGTTCGGACGGGTCGGACCCGGCGGCAGCGGCACGGCGCCGGGGCGCCGGGATAGGGGAGCGGTCAGGGGAAAGGTCAGGGCGCGAGCCGAGCCAGGGGCTGGGCCACGGGTGAGGTCGCGGGGCATCGGCGAGGGCATCGGCAGGGGCATCGTCGGGCTCGGGTCCAGAGGGCGCCGAGACGCGGCGCGCACCGTGAACGATAGCCCGAACCGAGCCGCCGCGCCCGGCGCCCGCCCGCCCGCCGGCGCCCGGAGCGGGCCGGGTTCGCGCTTATAATGCCGCCGCTGTCGACACCGCGCAGTCCGCATCCCAGGGAGATTCCATGTACCAGCACATCAAGGTTCCCGCCGCTGGCGAGAAGATCAAGGTCAACGCCGACTTCTCGCTCTCCGTGCCC
>CAIUGQ010000153.1 GCA_903898725.1 uncultured Burkholderiales bacterium
ACACGAGCGTCGCGCTTTCGATCCCTGGGCGTGTCCGAGGCGATCCGCACGCCCGGCACACTGCATTCCATCGACGACGCACATGAAGCGCCGCCGAAACGAGCCGGATGCCGGCGTCGTCGACCTCCTACCCACTATCGACTTCAAGGACCACACACCATGAACACCCTCGCCAAGCTCCTCGCCCCCGCCGCCCTCGCCCTCGTCGCCTTCGGCGCGCAGGCCTCGGAGATCACTTCCGGCGACATCGCCGCGCAGGCCGTCAAGGGCGGCTCGAGCGCCGCGGTGCAGATCAGCGGCCCCGTGGGCGTGAGCGGCGAAGTGGCCGTCGGCGACCTGGGCCTGAAGCCGGTGACCGCGACGCGCACCGAGCGCGCGACGCGCGACACGATGGCGCAGCCGGTGCGCAGCCTGTTCGCGATCGGCGCCTGACGCTCGGTTCCGGCACGCGGCGGCTCTGCCGCTGCACCAAGCGCGCAGCGGCATGGCCGCCGCATCAAACGCGCAGCGGCGCTGCCGCCGCAGCCGGGACGCGTCCCACGCGGGCCCCGTCCCCGACCTGAGTCGGGGCCGGGGCCCGCGTCATTCCGGGCGAATATCCCGAGCCCGTCGTGCCAGGGCGAAGGTCGAGCTGCTCTCGTCCCGAAGGCTTCCATCGTACTGATGAGGCATCGGACGGCCGAGGCCGCCCGACCGAGACATACTTCACACGACTGAGTGACTTAGGCTGGCAGCAGCGCCCGAGCCTTCCTATCCTTGCCGGCATGATCGGCATCGAAGCAGGGCGGGGCGACGTGAGGACAGTCTGTTTCGGCGCGGTGCTGTGGATCGCCCTGAGTGTCACCGGATGTGGCGGTGGCGGTGGCGGTGGCGGCGGTGGTGGCGACACGGCACCGGTCGTCGCGCCGTCGACGCCCTCCGGGTCGCCGGCCGCACCCACGGCCGTCTACGCATCGCCCTTGCTCTACGTGGCGAAGCAGACGATCCCCATGCTGGTGCCGACCGTCTCCGGGTCGGCGACCTCGTTCAGCGTGTCGCCCCCCTTGCCCGCAGGGCTCTCGATCGACGCGCGCAGTGGCATCGTCACGGGCCTGCCGGCCGCCGGCGTCGCAGCGACCGATTACACGGTCTCGGTCACGGGGCCCGGCGGCACGACCACCGCGATGCTGCGCCTGGGCGTCGAGCCGGTCCTGGCCGTCTCGCGGATGGCTGTCGTCGGCACATCGGTCCATCCCCGACTGACGCTCGATTCCGCCGCGCTCGGCCTCGCAGGAACGGTTCACGCCGTCGCGAGCGACTCCGGCGGCCTGTTCCATGCGCCGGTGGCGGTGACCACGAGCGGTGGCAACCATGTGCTCGAGCTCGCCACGCTGACCGCCGCGGCGGCCGGGACCCGTACCGGGCGCGCCGTCGTCCGGCTGTGCCGCGACGTCGACTGCTCGACGCCGCTGCCCACGCCCCGGGTGCTGGTGGACTATCGGGTCAGGTTCCTGTCGGCGGGCGGTGCCTGGCCGGGCGACCACCTCACCCCCCTGTCTGCGCTCGCGGGTGCGCCCGACTGGACCACCCATCAGGGCAATGCCGCGCACACCGGCTTCGTGCCCGTCACCGTCGATCCGGACCGCTTCGACACCCGCTGGCGTGTCACCGTCCCGTCGATGGTGGGCGGCTTCAACGGCACGTCCAATCTGGGCACCGTGACCATCGAAGGCGGACGTGTCTTCCGGGCGGCGCCCGATGCGGTGACCGCGCGAAGCGAGCACGACGGGTCGATGCTGTGGACCTACAGCTTCGCGGGGCTGCCCTATCCGTCGTCGAACCCGCCCGCCGTCAGCAACGGGGTCGTCTACGTCGCCGCCGGCCAGCAGTCATCGACCTTCCTGTTCGCGCTCGATGCGGCCGACGGCTCGGTGCGGTTCAGGTCACCGATGACCTCGCAGTGGGAGAACTACCTGGCGCCGACGGTCGGTCCGGCCGGTGTCTACACCAATGCGGGCACCTACGGAGGCCTGTACGCGTTCGACTTCCAGGGGACCCCGCTGTACTACGGTGCGACCGCGCAGCAGTCGACGTGGACGCCTGCCGTCGGCGCGACGGGTGTGTATGCCTACACCGGCGACGCGCTGCGCGTCTTCGACCCGGTCACCGGCGTGCTCAAGGCCTCGATCACCGATCCGACCTTCACCAACTACATCTATCAGATCGGCGGATCCGCCGTGCTCGGGGCGTCTCAGTCGGTCTTTGCCGCAGCTCCCGCGAACCGAGTCCTCAACGGCGGTTCGATCGGCAATTCGCTGGTGCACTTCAACCTGAGGACGAACACGGTCGACTGGAGCATCCCGGGTGTCTACGCAGCGACCCCCGCCTACGACAGCGGCGTGCTCTACGCGGTCAACAACAACCCGCTGCGCCTCGAGGCGCGCGCCGAGGCCAACGGCGCGCTGCTGTGGACCTGGACGCCGCCCGCTGCGGGCGATGTCGAGTTCGCGAGCGAGGTGCTGCTGACCCGCAACGCGGTGTTCGTCAGCACGAACCAGTCGACCTATGCGATCGACCGGGTCTCGCGCCGCACGATGTGGAGCTATCCGGCCGCCGGCAACCTCGCGCTGTCGCGCAACGGGGTGCTGTACATCGCGACGCACCCTGCGTTCGGGGTGACGGATTCGACGCTGACGGCGATCAACCTGCACTGACGGGCACTGACGGGCACTGACGGGCACTGCCGCGGCGTCGCGGCACGCGGGGCTGCCGCGCGGCCTCGTTCGTTGCCCGAGACCGAAGCGAGACACGAGCGTCGCGTTTTCGATCCCTGGGCGTGTCCGGGGCGATCCGCACGCCGCGCACACTGCATCCCATCGACGACGCACATGAAGCGCCGCCGACACGAGCCGGATGCCGGCGTCGTCGACCTCCTACCCACATCGACTTCAAGGACCACACACCATGAACACCATCGCCAAGCTCCTCGCCCCCGCCGCCCTCGCCCTCGTCGCCTTCGGCGCGCAGGCCTCGGAGATCACTTCCGGTGACATCGCCGCGCAGGCCGTCAAGGGCAGCTCGAGCGCCGCCGTGCAGATCAGCGGCCCCGTGGGTGTCAGCGGCGAAGTGGCCGTCGGCGACCTGGGCCTGAAGCCGGTGACCGCGACGCGCACCGAGCGCGCGACGCGTGACACGATGGCGCAGCCGGTGCGCAGCCTGTTCGCGATCGGCGCCTGACGCTCGGCCCCGGTACGCGGCGGCTCTGCCGCCGCACCAAACGCGCAGCGGCATGGCCGCCGCAGCCGGGACGCGTCCTACGCGGGCCCCGCCCTCGACCTGAGTCGGGGCCGGGGCCCGCGTCACGTCTGCGGCG
>CAIUGQ010000154.1 GCA_903898725.1 uncultured Burkholderiales bacterium
GCGCGCTTCGGGCTGGACCGCGCCACGCCGCAGCGGGCCGCCCGCGGCCGGATCCAGCCGGGCTGGGCGGCGGACCTGGTGCTGTTCGATGCGGACCGGGTGCTGGACCGCGCCGACTACGCCGCGCCCTCGCAGCCCAGCATCGGCATCGATGCGGTGTACCTGGCCGGCGTGCTGGCCGCCGAGCGCGGGCTGACCGTGAACGCCCACGCGGGGCGCGCCTTGCGGCGCGTGGGCTAGGAACGACTTGCCCGGGTCGTCGGCCCGGGTCCCGATGTGTCTCTCAATCTGATTCGTCCTAAGGAGTTCCCGATGTCCAAGGCTTCTCGCCACCTTTCCCGTCGGGAGGCGATGTTCGGTCTGGCCGCTGCCGCCGCTGTGCCGCACGCGGCCTGGGGCCAGGCGTCGTATCCCAGCCGACCGATCCGGTTCGTCGTGCCGTTCGCGGCGGCCACCGGCGCCGACATCGCCTGCCGCAACCTGACGCAGCCCCTGGCGGTCGTACTGGGGCAGCCGGTGATCGTCGAGAACCGCGGGGGCGGGGCGGGTGCCATCGGCTCGGTCGAGATCGCGAAGGCCGCGCCCGATGGCTACACCATCGGCTACGGCAACGTGGGCACCCTGTCGATCAACCGCTCGCTGCTGAGCTCGCTGCCGTACAACCCCGACGGGTTCACGCCGATCGCGACCCTGGGCCGGGTGCAGAACGTCCTGGTGGTGCGCAACGACCTGCCGGTGAAGACCGTGCAGGACCTGATCGAGTACGCGCGCAGGAACCCCGGCAAGCTCAACATGGCCTCCGGCGGCAACGGCACCACCGGTCACCTGGGGGGCGAGCTTTTCAAGGCGATGGCCGGGATCTTCATGGTCCACGTGCCGTACCGCGGCGCGGGGCAGGCCCTGTCGGACCTGATGGGCGGCTCGGCGGATCTGATGTTCGACAACATCGCCTCCGCCCTCCCGCACATCAAGTCGGGACGCATCCGCGCACTCGGCGTCACCGGCGCGCAGCGCTCGCCGGTGCTGCCCGACCTGCCGACCATCCAGGAGGCCGGCCTGAAGGGCTACGAGACGACGGCCTGGGGCGGCGTCGTCGGCCCGCCGGGCATGCCCGCGGAACTGGTGCAGCGCCTGAACCGCGACATCAACCGCACGCTGGAGCAGCCGGCCGTCAAGGAGCGCTACGCCGCCATGGCCTTCGAGACCATGACCGGCCCGCCCGAGGCCCTGATGGCGCTGGCGCGCGCCGAGGCGCCGCGCTGGGCCGACGTGGTGCGCCGATCGGGCGCGAAGATGGAGTGAGCCGCGCCCGATCGGCCACGCGCGATGGCCCGCATCTTGCATAGCCAGACCTGCTGTCCTGCCCGGAACCCGGTCCTCCCACGGAGCCACCGGCGCCCTGTTCCCTCAATGTCGCTCCAGTCAGGAAGACCCATGAAACGCTTCATCACCCTCGCGGCCGCATCGTTGCTGGCCCTGGCCGCCACCGGCGCACAGGCCCAAGGCACGCTCGAGAAGGTCAAGGCCGCCGGCAGCATCACGATCGGTCACCGCGACGCGTCCATCCCGTTCGCCTACCTCGACGACAAGCAGCAGCCGATCGGCTACTCGATGGACCTGTGCGCCAAGATCGTCGACGCGGTCAAGGCGGAGCTGAAGATGCCCGCGCTGAAGGTCATGTACCAGCCCGTCACCTCGGCCACGCGGATCCCGCTGCTGGCCAACGGCACCATCGATCTCGAGTGCGGCTCCACCACCAACAACGCGGCGCGCCAGCAGCAGATCAGCTACACGATGACGAGCTTCGTCACCGCCAACCGCTTCGTGTCGAAGAAGGCCGACAACCTCAAGACCCTGACCGACCTGAAGGGCAAGACGGTGGTCTCGACGTCCGGCACCACGAACATCAAGCAGATCACCGAGCTCAACGCATCGATGAACCTCGGCCTGAACATCCTGGCCGCCAAGGACCACGCCGAATCGTTCCTGATGGTCGACACCGGCCGCGCGTCGGCGTTCGTGATGGACGACATCCTGCTCGCCGGGCTGGTGGCCAACAGCCCCAATCCGGGCCAGTGGCAGGTCTCGTCCGAGTCGCTGTCGGTCGAGCCCTACGCGATCATGGTGCGCAAGGGCGATCCGGCCTTCAAGACGGTGGTCGATGCCGCCATGACGGCGCTGATGAAGAGCGGCCAGATCAACGCCCTCTACGCCAAGTGGTTCCAGAGCCCGATCCCGCCCAAGGGCATCAACCTGAACATCCCGATGAGCGATGCGCTCAAGCGGGTCATCGCCACCCCGACGGATTCGCCCGACCCGGCGGTCTACAAGTAGCGGCGCGGGTCTCCGGGGCGCGGCCTCGGAGACCGTCCCCGGGCCCGGCGCCGATCACGCATGAACTACACCTGGAACTGGGGCATCTTCTGGGAGCTGTCGCCGGACGCCAGCGGCACCTACATGCAGACCCTGTTCAAGGGCCTGGGGTGGACGCTGGCCACGGGCCTGACGGCGTGGGTGCTCGCGCTCGCGCTGGGCGCCATCGTCGGCACGTTGCGCACCACGCCCCTCACCTGGGCGGTGCGCCTGGGTGACGCGTACGTCGAACTGTTCCGCAACATCCCGCTTCTGGTGCAGATGTTCCTGTGGTTCTTCGTCGTGCCCGAACTGCTGCCCACCGACCTGGGCCGCTGGGTCAAGCAGCTGCCGGACGCCAGCTTCTGGACGGCCGTCGTGGCGCTGGCCTTCTTCACGTCGGCGCGCGTGGCCGAGCAGATCAAGGCCGGCATCCTGTCCCTGCCGCGCGGGCAGACGGCCGCCGGCACGGCACTGGGCCTGACGCTGCCCCAGACCTATCGCTACGTGCTGCTGCCGATGGCCTTCCGGATCATCCTGCCGCCGCTCACCAGCGAGTTCCTGAACATCATCAAGAACAGCGCCGTGGCCCTCACCATCGGGCTGATGGAGCTGACCGCACGCGCGCGCTCCATGCAGGAATTCAGCTTCCAGGTCTTCGAGGCCTTCACCGCGGCCACGCTGGTCTACCTGGCGGTCAACCTCGTCGTGGTGCTGGCCATGCGCCGTGTCGAGCGCTGGGTCGCCGTGCCGGGCTACCTGGGCGGCGCGAAATGAGCGGGGCGCACCGGCACGATCACCGCCCGGCCGCCGCCCGCGGATCCGCCGTCCGACGCTCCACCGCTCGCTCGGGCTGCTGACCGTGTTCGCGGCCTTCGACTTCGACGTCATCGCCCGCACCTGGCAGACCCTGATCTTCCAGGGCCTGGCCTTCACGGTTCAGGTGACGGTGCTGGCCATGGTGGGCGGCGTGATCCTGGGCACCTTGCTGGCGATGATGCGGCTGTCGTCCATCCGGCCGCTGTCTTGGCTGGCGGCGGGCTACGTGAACGGTCTGCGCGCCATTCCGCTGGTGCTGGTGATCTTCTGGTTCTACTTCCTGGTGCCGTACATCGGCGCCTGGATCATCGGCTCGCCCAACCCGATCAAGGTGGGCGCCTTCACCTCGGCGCTCGTGACCTTCATCCTCTTCGAGGCCTGCTACTACTGCGAGATCATGCGGGCCGGCATCCAGAGCATTCCGGCGGGGCAGGCCAACGCCGGCTACGCGCTGGGCATGACCTACGGGCAGGTGATGGCTCAGGTCGTGCTGCCGCAGGCCTTTCGCAACATGACGCCGGTGCTGCTGACGCAGACGATCGTGCTGTTCCAGGACGTGTCGCTGGTCTACATCATCTCGCTGCCGGACTTCGTCACCCTCGCCAGCAAGGTCGCGCAGCGCGACGGCCGGCTGATCGAGATGTACCTCTTCGTGGCGGTCGTCTACTTCGCCCTCTGCATGCTGCTGTCTCTATGGGTCAAGCGCCTCCAGGCCCGAATCGCCATCGTGCGCTAACCAGCCGAGAGCCACTCCATGCCCATGATCGAGATGGACCACGTCAGCAAGTGGTACGGCAGCTTCCAGGTCCTCAAGGACTGCACGACGAAGGTGGACAAGGGCGAGGTCGTCGTCGTCTGCGGGCCGTCGGGTTCGGGCAAGTCCACGCTGATCAAGACCGTCAACGCACTGGAGCCGTTCCAGAAGGGCCGCATCACCGTCGACGGCGTCGACGTGGGCGCGAAGGGCACGAACCTGCCGCGACTGCGCGCGCGCATCGGCATGGTCTTCCAGAACTTCGAGCTCTTTCCTCATCTGAGCATCACGCGCAACCTGGTTCTGGCCCAGGTCAAGGTCCTGGGCCGCAGCGAGGACGAGGCCGTGCAGCGCGGACTCAAGCTGCTGGACCGGGTGGGCCTGATCGCGCAGAAGGACAAGTTCCCGGGTCAGCTCTCGGGTGGCCAGCAGCAGCGGGTGGCCATCGCGCGGGCGCTGTCGATGGACCCGGTGGCGATGCTCTTCGACGAGCCCACCTCGGCCCTGGACCCGGAGATGATCAACGAGGTGCTGGACGTGATGGTTCAGTTGGCGCTGGACGGCATGACCATGATGGTGGTCACGCACGAGATGGGCTTCGCTCGCAAGGTGGCCGGGCGCGTGATCTTCATGGACCAGGGCGAGATCGTCGAGGATGCGACCAAGGACGACTTCTTCGGCAGCCCGCGCAGCGACCGCGCGCAGCTGTTCCTGTCCAAGATCCTGCAGCACTGAGCGAGGGCCGGCGAGGGCCGACTCGGGCGAC
>CAIUGQ010000155.1 GCA_903898725.1 uncultured Burkholderiales bacterium
GCACGCACTCGCCGCAGGCCACGCAGGTGGACGCTCCCATCGGATCGTCCTGATCGAAGACGATCTTCGCGGCGTCACCGCGCCAGGCGTAGCCGATCACGTCATTGACCTGCTCCTCGCGGCAGGCGCGCACGCAGCGCCCGCACTGGATGCAGGCATCGAGGTCGACCGCCATCGCCGGATGGGACAGGTCGCGCGCGACGGGGGCGCGCGCCGCGAAGCGCGTCCCCTCGACGCCGAGCTCGCGCGCCCAGTGCAGCAGCTCCGAGTCGGCGCGCTGCGCCGCGGCGGGCGCCTCGGCGAGCAGCAGTTCGACCACCATCCGCTGCGAGGCCCGAGCCCGCTCGCTGCGGGCACGCACGGTCATGCCTTCGGCGGGCATGCGACAGCACGAGGGCGCGAGCACCCGCTCGCCGTCGATCTCGACCACGCAGGCCCGGCAGTTGCCGTCCGGCCGCAGGCCGTCGCGGTGACACAGGTGCGGCACGTCCACGCCGTGACGGGCGGCGCACGCGAGGATGGACTCGCCGGGCAGGGCCTCGACGTCACGGCCATCGAGCTCGAAGCGGATCGCCACGGCGCCCGACACGGGTGCGTCGGCGCTCATCGCGGGGCGACCTCGTGCGGGAAGAAGCGCAGCACCGAGTCGAATGGATTCGGCGCCGCCTGGCCGAGCCCGCAGATCGACGCATCACGCATCGTGCGCGAGAGCTCGGCGAGCAGCGGCGCATCCCAGACCGGCTCGGCGAGCAGCGGCACGGCCTTGGCGGTGCCTGCCCGGCACGGCGTGCACTGGCCGCAGGACTCGTGACGGAAGAAGCGAAGCAGGTTCGCGGCCGCATCGCGGGCGCGGTCGTGCTCGGACAGCACGACCACCGCGCACGAGCCGACGAACGAGCCGTGCGGCGCCAGCGTGTCGAAGTCGAGCGGCAGGTCCGCGAGCGATGCCGGCAGGATGCCTCCCGAGGCGCCGCCTGGCAGGAAGCCGTAGAGCGCATGCCCCTCGGCCATGCCGCCGCAGTGTTCGTCGAGCAGTTCGCGCAGCGAGATGCCGGCGGGCGCGAGCTTGACGCCGGGCTCGCGCACCCGGCCGGACACCGAGAACGAGCGCAGCCCGGTCCGGGCGCGGCGCCCCGTCGAGGCATAGTCGGCGCCGCCGCGCTCGAGCACCGCGGCCACCCACATCAGGGTCTCGGGGTTGTTGACCAGCGTCGGACGTCCGAAGAGTCCGACCTGCGCCACGTAGGGCGGCCGCAGCCGCGGCATGCCTCGACGCCCCTCGATCGACTCGATCATCGCCGACTCCTCGCCGCACACGTACGCCCCTGCCCCGCGACGCAGGTGCACGCCGGGGCACGGCGAATCGGCCGAGACGGGCCAGGCGGCGGCGAGCCACGCGCGCAGCGCCGGCAGCTCGCGCTCGAGCCAGGCGCGGATGCCCGCGTACTCGTCGCGCAGGTACAGGTAGACGTCGCTCGCACCGACCGTCCAGGCGCCCACCAGCATGCCCTCGAGGATGCGATGCGGCGCGGTCTCGAGCCAGTGCCGGTCCTTGAAGGTGCCGGGTTCGCCCTCGTCGGCGTTGACCGCCATCAGTCGGGGGGCGGGCTGCGCGGCGACGGTGCGCCACTTGCGGCCGGTCGGAAAGCCCGCGCCGCCCAGGCCCCGCAGCCCCGAGGCGTCGATCTCGGCCAGCACGGCCTCGCGCGTGCGCTCGCCCGCCAGGCAGCGCTGCAGCTGCGCGTAGGCACCGGCGGCGAGGGCGTCCGCGAACCCCGGCGAGGACGGCAGCGGGCA
>CAIUGQ010000156.1 GCA_903898725.1 uncultured Burkholderiales bacterium
CGCTCAGCCCGCGAGATCGGGCCCGCCGGCACCGGCCGCCGTCGACGGCACCATGCCCGGCATCGACTTCGCGCGTCGCTCCAGCCACCAGCCGGCCTGCGGCGGCACCAGACCGAACGGATCGACCCCGAGCTTCGCCGCGGCGTCCATCGCCCAGTTCGGATTCCAGAGCATCTCGCGGGCGAGCGCGATCAGGTCGGCATCGCCGGCCTGCAGCACGCGCTCGGCCTGGGCCGGATGCACGATCAGGCCGACCGCCATCGCGCGCACGCCGGCCTCGCGCTGGATCGCGCGGGCGAACGGCACCTGGTAGCCATAGCCGATCGGCGCGCTCGAGACCGGCTTCGGCGTGATGCCCCCGGCGCTGCAGTCGATCACGTCGACGCCGAGCGCCGCCAGTCGGCGGGCCAGTGCGACGCTGTCGGCCGGCGCCCAGCCCGCGTCGTCGTCGATCGACAGGCGCACGAACAGCGGCTTGTCGGCCGGCCACGCGGCACGCACGCACTCGGCGACCTCGAGGGCGAAGCGCATCCGCTTCTCGGGCGTGCCGCCGTAGGCATCCTCGCGCCGATTGGCCTGCGGCGAGAGGAACTCGTGCAGCAGGAATCCGTGCGCACCGTGGATCTCGACGACGTCGAAGCCGGCGGCGTGCGCACGCGCGGTCGCACGGCCCCAGGCCTCGATCACGTCGCGGATCTCGGCGATCGAGAGCTCGCGCGGCACGGGCGAGGCGGCGTCGGCCGCGAGCGCGCTGGGCGCGACCAGCTCCCAGGCGTCCCAGTCGGGGATGTCGGCGCTGCGCACCAGCGGCCCGCCGCCCTCCCAGGGACGCGCGACCCGCGCCTTGCGGCCGGAGTGGCCGAGCTGGATGCCGCAGGCCGAGCCGCAGCCGTGGACCAGATCGACGATCCGGGCCAGGCCCGGCACGAACGCGTCGTCCCACAGGCCGAGGTCGCCGACGGTGCCGCAGCCGCGCCGCTCGATCTTGGTCGACTCGACCATCACCAGGCCGGCGCCGCCGGCGGCGAAGCGCCCCGCGTTCATCAGGTGCCAGTCGTTCGGATGGCCGTCGACCGCGGCGTACTGGTGCATCGGCGCGACGACGATCCGGTTCTTGAGGGTCAGCCCCCGCAGCGCGAGCGGGGTGAACAGCAGCGGGACGTCCTTCGGGTTCATGCGCACACCTCCACCTCGGGTTCGCCGTCGGAGAGTGCGCCCACCACCGCGGCTCGCGCGAAGCCGTCGCGCCGGAAGATCTCGAGCACCGCCTCGAGCGAATCGGGCGCGCAGGCGACGAGCAGCCCGCCACCGATCTGAGGGTCGGTCAGCAGCGTGCGCTCGAGCTCGCCGACACCCGCGCCCAGCCTGACCTCGGGCCCGCAGGCGGCCCAGTTGATCGCGGACGCGCCGCTTTGCACGCCGCGCGACGCGAGCTCGCGCACGCCGTCCAGCAGTGGAACGGCCGACAGGTCGAGCCGGGCGCGCAGCCGCGCACCGCGTGCGAGCCCGAGCGTGTGGCCGAGCAGCCCGCCGCCGCCGACATCGGTCAGTGCATGCACGCCGGCGAGGTCCGCGAGGGCCCGCCCCGACGTGTTCAGCTGCGTGGCCGAGGCGAGCATCGCCGCGTACCCCTGCTGCGTGAGCACCTGCCGCTCGAGCGCGGCCGACAGCACGCCGACGCCGATCGGCTTGCCGAGCACCAGCAGGTCGCCGGCGTGCGCGCCGGCATTGCGCGCGACCCGGTCGGGATGCACGAGGCCGAGCACCACCAGCCCGTAGAGCGGCTCGGCGGCGTCGATCGTGTGGCCGCCGGCGACCGGAATGCCGGCCGCCGCGCACGCCGACTCGCCGCCGGCGAGGATGCGCGCGACGGCCTCGAGCGGCAGCGTGTCGATCGGCATGCCGACCAGCGCGAGCGCCATGATCGGCAAGCCGCCCATCGCCTGAACGCCGGAGATCGCGTGGGTGGCGGCGATCCGCCCGAAATCGAACGGGTCATCGACCATCGGCGGGAAGAAGGCGGTGGTCGCGACCAGGGCCTGTGTGTCGCCGAGTCGGTAGACCGCCGCGTCGTCGCCGGTGCCGAGGCCGACCAGGAGCTGCGGCGGCACCGGCATCCGCAGGCTGCCCTCGAGGAGCTCGGCGAGTGCGCCGGGCGGGACCCGGCGGCCGCCCGCGCCACCGCGGGCGTAGGCGGTCAGGCGGATGGGAGCGGGGGACACGGGGGGGTTCATCGGGCGCTCGGGACGGGATCGTCGGAGGCGGCGGGCTCGAGCAGCGTGCGGACGAGGGCCCGCACGGCGGCCCGTTCGCGTGCGGGCTCGAAGCGCGGCGCGACCGCGGCGCAATGCGCCCGCAGCGACGCGAGGAACCCGGGCTCGTCGCGGCAGCGCACGATCAGCGCGGCGAGCGCCGCATCGTCGCCGACCGGAAAGACGCCGGGGTAGTCGTCGCCGAGCAGGCCGAGCGAGCCCGGGATCCGGGAGACCAGCACCGGCACGCCGCAGGTGACGGCTTCGATCAGCACGTTGGCACCGCCCTCCATCGTCGAGGGCAGCAGCAGCACCCGGCCGCGGGCGATCAGGCGTCGCGCGACGGCATGCGGCACCGAACCATGCCGCTCGATGCGAGGGTCGGCCGCGGCAGCCGCTGCGAACGCCTCGCCGCAGCCGGCCTCCGACACCCCGCCCACCTGCACCAGCCGCAGCGCCGGGTCGGGCAGACGGGCCAGCGCGCGCACGGCGGTCATCGGATCCTTCTCGGGGCGCAGGTGGCCCACCAGCAGCAGGTCGACGGTGCGGCGGCGCGGCGCGAGCGCGCGCCGGGTCGGCGAGGACTGCTCGATCACGACGGTGCGCGGCCGGACTTCGGCGGGCAGCGACCGCGGCCCGTGTGCCTGCAGGCAGACGAGCCGGTCCGCGATCCCGACCGACCGCTGCGCGATCGGGTCCGTCTCCAGGTCACGGTAGAGGTCGGTGCCGGTCATGACCAGCGCGAGCGGAATGCCCGCCTCGACGGCGCGTGCGACCGCCCCGCCCGAGCGCCGCGCATGGAGCGCGACGAGCACGTCGGGCCGTGCCGATGGGTCGCCATCGAAGCCGTCCCGCTCGTGCCAGTCCACTCGGACCTCGACCCGATGTCCCGCGCGCAGGAACGCGGCCCAACGGCGGGCGGTCTGCCAGTTGCCGTTGTTGGCAGCCGCCAGCGCCGGTGAGATGATCGTGACCTTGGGGGTGTGCGGCACGGCGTTCGATGGCCTGGTGTGGGCGTCGACCGGCGCCGCGGCACGAGCGACGATGCGACGGATGAGTCCGGGACGGGAGCGGATGGGTTGAGGCGGGCTGGACGGGACGAGCTGGCACGCGCACTGCTCGACACGAGAGATTCTACGCGGCGACTCATCGACACCCTGCTGCCCGAGCAGCGGACGGTGCCGATGCTTCCGATCCTCAATCCGCCGGTCTGGGAGTACGGCCACGTCGGCTGGTTCCACGAGCGCTGGTGCCTTCGCCACAGCACACCGCAGCGCCCGCCGGGCCCGTCGCGGCTGCACTTGGGCGATCACTGGTTCGACTCCTCCAGCGTCCCTCACGAGGCCCGCTGGTCGCTCGATCTGCCGGCGCTCGAGACGCTCCATGCGTGGATGGACGAGGTCATGCAGGCCAGCCTGCAGCGGCTGCACGACGAGGCCGGCGACGATGCCGGGCTGTACTTCCATCGGCTCGCCCTCTTTCACGAGCAGTTCCACATCGAGGCGCTGATCACTGCCCGCCAGGCGATCGGACTGCCCCAGCCGGGTGACGCGTACGCGCCGCCGGCGGCGATGAAGCTCGGCGCCGACGTGCGTGTCGCCGGCGGCGAGGTGATGGTCGGCACCGCCCCCGAGGCGGGCTTCGCCTTCGACAACGAGCAGGATGCGCACCCCGTGCGGGTCGCGCCGTTCGAGATCTCGATGCAGCCGGTCACCAACGCCGAGTTCCTGCAGTTCGTCGAGGATGGCGGCTACCACCGCGCGAGGCTGTGGTCCCCGCCCGCGTTCGCCCGCCTGAGCGCGAGCGGACGGACTGCGCCGACTCACTGGCGGCGGGTCGGCCAGCGCTGGCAGATGCGATGGTTCGACCGCTGGGTGCCGCTCGAGCCCTACGCGCCGGTGGTCCACATCGATGCATTCGAGGCCGAGGCCTGGTGCACCTGGGCGGGTCGCAGGCTGCCCACCGAGACCGAATGGGAGCTCGCGGCCTCGACGCTGGAGGGCTTCGACTGGGGCGAAGCGGTCTGGGAATGGACGGCCACCCCGTTCATGCCCTACCCGGGTTTCCAGGCCGGCCCGTACCACGACTACTCGCAGCCCTGGTTCGGCACGCATCGCGTGGTGCGCGGCGGCTCGCTCGCGACGCCGCGCGGGCTGCCCGATGCCCGGCTGCGCAACTTCTACCGTCCCGAGCGCAGCGACATCTTCGTCGGCCTGCGCAGCTGCGCCCCGCGCTGACGGCGGGCGCGACGCCGCGCCCGCGCGGTGCGACGGATCGGCGCGGCACCCCCGGTACACTCGACGGATGCACATCGACCTTCCCTCCGGCATCCGCATCGAGTACGTGACCGACGGACCGGCCGACGGTCCGCCCATCGTGCTGGTCATGGGCCTCGGGATGCAGCTGGTGGCCTGGCCGCCCGGCCTCGTCGACGGCCTGGTCTCGCGGGGCTTTCGCGTGGTGCGCTTCGACAACCGCGACATCGGACTGTCCACCCGCGTGCCGGGCACGCGACCGGTCGACATGCGACGGGCGGCGGTCAAGGCGATGCTGCGTCTGCCGGTCCGGCCGCCCTACACGCTCGAGGACATGGCCGGCGACACCGTCGGGCTCATGGATGCGCTCGGCATCGGTCGTGCGCACGTCGTGGGTGTCTCGATGGGCGGCATGATCGCCCAGGTGCTGGCGGCGGGCTGGCCGCAGCGCGTGCGCTCGCTCTGCTCGGTCATGTCCTCGAGCGGCGCGCTGCGCTTCAACTTCCACTTCACCCCGGCCACGCGGGCGCTGCTGACGCCACCGCCGCGCGACGCCGACGAGGCGGCACTGCTCGACCACATGGAGCGGGTCTGGATGCTGATCGGCAGCCCGGGCCTGCAGCCGGCGCGCGAGGCGCTGCGGGCGCGGCTGAGCGCGTCGATGCGCCGCGCGTACAACCCGGCCGGCGTCGCGCGGCAGATGCTCGCCATCATGGCGAGCGGCGACCGCCGCAAGCTGCTGCGCCGGATCAGCGCGCCGACGCTGGTCGTGCACGGCGAGGTCGATCCGCTTGTGCCGATCGGTGCGGGGCGCGACACCGCCGCGAACGTGCCCGGTGCGGTGTTCAGGCCCGTGCCCGGCATGGGCCACGACCTGCCCGAGGCGCTGCTGCCGACGCTGGTCGGCCTGATCGCCGACCACTGCGAGCAGGCGGGCTGAACCGCGGGCGGCGCAGGCCGCCGTGCGCGGCCGGCGCCCGGCATCGCGCGCGGCCGGACGCTCAGGTCGGCAGCGGGCC
>CAIUGQ010000157.1 GCA_903898725.1 uncultured Burkholderiales bacterium
CCCGCCGCCACCCCGGCGCCGGCGCCGGCCCCCGCGCCGGCGCCCGCGCCCGCCCCGGCCCCCTCACCCGCGCTCGTCATCTCCGACTGGAAATGGGCGCTGCCGTCGGGCTGGAGCGAGCCGCCGGTCCCCGCGGACAACCCGATGACGGTCGCCAAGGTCGAGCTGGGCCGCCACCTGTTCTTCGACCTGCGCCTGTCGGGCAACCAGCAGTTCTCCTGCTCGACCTGCCACCAGCGGCTGTTCGGCTTCGGCGACGCCCGTGCGCTGCCGCTCGGATCGACCGGCACCCGGCTGGTCCGCAACTCGCAGCCGCTCGCCAACGTCGCCTGGCTCGGGCCGCTCACCTGGTCCGACCCGACCGCGACCACGCTCGAGCAGCAGATGACGACACCGCTGTTCGGCACGGCGCCGGTGGAGATGGGCGTGGACGACGGCAACCGCGCTGCGGTGCTCGCCCGCTTCTCCGGCAACGCCGACTACCGGACCCGCTTCGCGGCCTCGTTCCCCGGTGAGGCCGAGCCGGTGAGCTGGCCGAACCTGATCCGCGCGATCGCGGCCTTCCAGCGCTCGCTGGTGTCGACCGACAGCCGCTACGACCGCGCGCTGCGCGGCGAGCTCGTGCTGACCGATGCCGAGCAGCGCGGCCGCGACCTGTTCTTCTCGGACCGCGCGGGCTGCTCGGCCTGCCACGGCGGCAACACCTTCGCCGAGCCGACCTCGGCCGCAGGCGTGCCGGTGGACACCCGCTACTTCAACATCGGCCTGTACAACGTCGGCAACTCGGGCGCGTACCCGAGCGCCAACCGCGGCCTGATCGACCGCACCGGCGTCGCCGCCGACATGGGCCGCTTCCGCACGCCGAGCCTGCGCAACGTCGAGGTGAGCGCGCCCTACATGAACGACGGCTCGGTCACGACGCTGACCGCGGTGCTCGACATGAAGATCCGGGGCGGCCGGGACGTGACCACCGGGGTCAACGCGGGTGACGGCGCGCTCAACCCGTGGAAGAGCCCGCTCGCCGGGCCCCGGTCGATCACCACGCCCGAGCGGGACGACCTGCTCGCGTTCCTGCGTGCGCTGACGGATCAGACCTTCCTGAACAACCCCGCGTACGCGAACCCGTTCGCGACGCCCTGAGCCGCGACGCCCCGACGGGGCGCCGCACCGGACTCACTTCCTCATCGACGCGAGGAACGCGTCGATCGCGCTCCCGTGCTCGGGGGTGTGATGCGCCAGCGCCTGGAAGGCCGCCGACAGCTCGAGCAGCGAGTCGAGCCGCATGTGCTGGCCCTCGCGCATCAGGCGCTTGGCCATGCGCAGCGCGGGCCCGGGGTTCGCGGCGATGCGCGCGGCGAGCGCACGCGCCTCGTCCATCAGGCGGTCGCCGGGCACGACCTTCGACACCAGGCCGCAGGCCAGCGCATCGGCCGCATCGATGGTGTCGCCGGTGAAGGCCATCTCGGCCGCCTTCGACATGCCGACCGCACGCGGCAGCAGCCACGCACCGCCGTCGCCCGGGATGATGCCGAGCTTGACGAAGCTCTCGGCGAACTTGGCGCGGTCCGAGGCGATGCGGATGTCGCACATGCAGGCGAGGTCGCAGCCGGCGCCGATCGCCGGGCCGTTGACCGCGGCGATGGTCGGCACGTCGAGCTCGTAGAGGGCGAGCGGGATGCGCTGGATGCCGGCGCGGTAGCCCTCGCGGATCGCGTAGGGCGAGCCGGCGGCGATGCCGGTCTTGTCCTTCATGTCCTTGACGTTGCCGCCGGCGCAGAACGCGGTGCCGGCGCCGGTCAGGATCACGCAGCGCACGTCGGGGTCGCGCCCGACCCGCTGGACGGCGGCGACGACCGCGTCCCACTGGGCCTGGTTCGACAGCGCGTTGCGGCGGTCGGGATCGTTGAGGGTCAGGGTGGCGACGCCACCCTCGCGGGATTCGAGAACGAAGGTGTCCATGCC
>CAIUGQ010000158.1 GCA_903898725.1 uncultured Burkholderiales bacterium
AACGTCAGGTACCCCACCCTGACGGCGGCCTGACCCGGCCCGCCGCGCGACGCGCCCGACCGGGCGCGTCGCGGCAGTCTGCCCGGGGCGTCAGCCCCGGGCCCGTCCTTCCCCAATCCTAAGGAGTCCCGAGACGCCGCGCCACGGGACTTGAGGCCGGGTGCTCAGTCGATTCGACCGTCCGTCGCGTGCGCTCCCGAGGCCGTGACGGAAGTCACGTTCGACCGCGCTGCGGAAGGTTCTCATCGGCTCCCCGGGACGGCCTTCGCCGACTCGATCCGAGAGACCCAGCCCACGATGCCGAGCACCGACGACCTGTTCCGAACTGCCCGCGCCCTGCGCGCCTCGACCGAGCTCGCGGACCGCGTTCGGCGTGCGCTGCGCGCGCTGTGCGACTCGAAGTCGTATCGCGGCTGGCGGGACGGACCGGAGCAGGCGAACCGGTTCCGGCTGGACGGGGAGGGCGGGCACGGTGCCGACGGTGCCGCAGACCTCGCGGCCCTGGACGAAGCGGGCCTGGTCGAGGCGGGCGGGCTCGCCATCCGGGTGAATGACCGCGAGGGCCGTCTCTTCGCCACCGACGGCGTGTGGGTCGACGCACAGCGCCGCGTCTTTCCGTTCGACGACGAGGCCGGCACGATGCTCAGGCTGGCGCGGCGCCTCGGCTGGGCGACGCCCGATGCGGTGGTCGACCTCGCCTGCGGCTGCGGACACTCGGCGCTGGGGTTCGACACGGCGCAGCGGGTCATGCTCGACGTGAATCCGCGGGCGCTCGCCTATGCGGAACTCAACCGCATCCTCAACGGGGTGCCCGGCGCCTCGACCGTGATCGCACTCAACGACGTGCGCGACGGCGTGCCACGCGGCGTGGCGCGCGGGCTGCGCGGCACTGTGCTGGTGATCGCGAACATGCCGTTCGGTCTGTCGCCCGGCGCCGGCGTGCTGCCCCTGACCTCGGACGGCGGCGATGACGGGCTGGTGCTGCAGGCGGCCGCGCTCGAGACGCTGGCGGCCCTGCGCCGGGAACTGCCGGCGGTGACGCGGCTGCAGGCGCTGATGCTCGGGCTGACCGCGGGGTGTGCGGCCGAGGGACGCTGGGAGTGGCCGCAGCGGGCCGCAGCCGCCTTCGGCGAGGGTCGGGCCCGCTGGTCGCTGCTGCACGACGAATCGGTGCTGCGCATCGACGGGCGCCGGGCGCTTGCGAACCCGAGTCGGCTGCGTGATGCGCTGCCTGCGCTCGCCGAGTGCACGCTGTACGTCGGCGACGCCGAGCGTCGGTCGGTGCGCGAGTCGTACCGCGAGCTGGCCGGCCGCCACGAGCGCGCGGGGCGACCCGATCTCGCCTACGGGGCCGTTGCGGTGGAGCTCGCATGAGCACGGCGCGGCACCTGCTGTCGGTCGACGCCCTGAGCGATGCCGAGGTCGAGCGCATCACGCGCCCGGGGTACGCGCCGAGGGTAGGGCGTGCGTCGCGCCGCGGCACGCTCGCCTGCCTGTTCCAGCAGCCCAGTCTGCGGACGATGTCGAGCTTCGCGTTCGCCGGCGCCCGACTCGGGCTGACGCCCGTGCCGATCGCGACCACGGGCGATGCGCTGCGCGACCAGTGCGACCTGCACGACGAGGTCCGTCAGCTCAGTCTCGTGAGCACCTGTGTCGCGGTGCGCAGCGCGGCGCCGCTGGACGCCGCGCGGCTCGTTCGCCTGGGGGCGCCGGTGGTCAACGCGGGCGACGGCAGCAACGAGCATCCGACGCAGGCGCTGGTCGACATCGCGGCGATGCGCCGGGACGGGCTCGACGGGCGGACGGTGGTGCTGATGGGCAACCTGCGCGACCATCGGGTCCACCATTCGCTCGCGCGGCTGCTCGGCCGGCAGGACGTGCGGCTCGTGCTGGTCTCGCCGGCCGGCCTGGCGCTGCCGCCGCGCTTCCTGCCCGAGGGCGCGCAGCAGATCGAGGCGACCGACGCCCGGACGGTCGACGAGGTGCTCGCTACGGCCGACTTCGTCTACATGACGCCGGTGCAGTACTGGAACACGCCGGATGCCCGGCACGGCGACGTGCTGTCGATGGACCTCGCGCGGGCGCGCCGCGTGCTGCGCCGGGAGGCGAAGGTGCTGCATCCGTTCCCGCGCCTCGGGGAACTGGCCGAAGACCTCGACGGCTCGCCGTGGGACGGCTACCACGCCCAGACCGCGCTCGGCCCGGAGGTGAGACGGCGGACCCTGGCGATGCTGCTCGACGCGTGACGGTCGAGTGCGATGTCGGGCCGGACTGATCTGCAGCCGCGCCCGACACCGGCCGCGCCAGCCCGGCCGGGCGTCCGGCTGCGCTACAATCGAGGGTTCCGGAGGGTTGGATGAGCGGTTGAAGTCGCACGCCTGGAAAGCGTGTAAGGGTTAATAGCCCTTCGGGGGTTCGAATCCCCCACCCTCCGCCAAAGAGTGTTGCCGCGGCCGCGCAAGCGGTCGCGGCCCCGATGCCGACCCGAGCGCGGCCCGCCACGCGGTGCTAGCATCCGCGCCATCCCGATCGGCTCGCCGTCCCGCGGCGCCTCCTCATGACCGCCCCCTCGTCGCAGCGCATGCCGCCGCTGGTGCTCGCCGCACTCGGCGTCGTCTTCGGCGACATCGGCACCAGCCCGCTGTACGCGTTCAAGGAAGCCTTCCTCGAACCGACCGGGCTGCCCCTGACCCCGGACAAGATCTTCCCGGTCCTCTCGATGATCTTCTGGGCGGTCACGATCATCGTGTCGCTCAAGTACGTCACCGTGATGCTGCGCTTCGACCACCGGGGCGAGGGCGGGGTGCTGGCGCTGCTGTCGAACGTGCTCGCGCTGGTGAGGGACCGCCCGCGCCTGGCCTGGGTGGTGGGCGTGCTCGGCATTTTCGCGGCGTCGCTGTTCTTCGGCGACGCGGTGATCACGCCGGCGATCTCGGTGCTGTCCGCCGTCGAAGGCATCAGCGTCGTCGAACCGGCACTGACGCGCTTCGTGGTGCCGATCGCGCTCGTGATCCTGGTCGGCCTGTTCATGATCCAGCGCAGCGGCACCGCGAAGGTGGGCGCGCTGTTCGGACCGGTGATGGTGGTCTGGTTCTTCGTGCTGGCGGCGCTCGGCATCGCCAGCATCGTGCAGACCCCCGAGATCCTCGGCGCGCTGGACCCCCGGCACGCGCTGACCTTCGCATTCGTCCATCCGGAATGGACCTTCGTCGCGCTGAGCGCGGTGTTCCTGTCGATGACCGGCGCCGAGGCGCTCTACGCGGACCTCGGGCACTTCGGGCGCACCCCGATCCGCATCGGCTGGTTCTCGCTGGTGTTCCCCTGCCTGATGCTGAACTACTTCGGCCAGGGTGCGCTGGTGATGCGCGACCCGGAGGCGGTGCGCAACCCGTTCTTCCTGCTCGCCCCCGAGCCGCTGCTGGTCCCGCTGGTGATGCTCGCCACGCTCGCCACGGTGATCGCCTCGCAGGCCACCATCTCGGGCGCCTTCTCGGTCACGCAGCAGGCCTCGCGGCTGAACTACCTGCCGCGCCTGAAGGTGCTCTACACCTCGGACACCTCGCGCGGGCAGGTCTACATCCCGGTGGTCAACTGGCTGCTGCTGGTGGCGGTGCTGCTGCTGGTGCTGACCTTCCGCAGCTCGACCAACCTCGCGGCCGCCTATGGCATCGCGGTCTCGGGGGACCTGCTGATCGGCAGCGTGCTGCTGACGTTCGCGGTCCTGCTGAGCCCGTCGCGGCGCAGCAAGCTGCTGCTGCCCCTGCTCGGGATCTTCCTCGTGCTCGAGGTCGGGTTCTTCGCCGCCAACATCGGCAAGATCGAGGAGGGCGGCTGGTTCCCGCTGATGGTCGCGAGCGTGATGTTCACCGTGCTGACCACCTGGCGGCGCGGCATCGAGATCATGCGTTCGCGCAAGGACGCGCTGCCGCGGGTGGCGCGCGACGAGCTGAACCTCGACCTGTCCGACATCCCGCGTGTGCCGGGCGCTGCGGTCTTCTTCAGCTCGTCCCGGTTCGGCTATCCGGGCAGCTTCCTGCACAACCTCAAGCACAACAAGGTCGTCCACGAGCAGACGGTGTTCATGACCGTCGAGTTCGACGACACGCCGCGGGTGAACGACGACGAGCGCGTCGAACTGCAGCGCGGCAACAGCGGCGTGATGCGGCTGGTCGCGCACTTCGGGTTCCGCGAGGATCCGGACATCGCGCGGGTGCTCAAGCTCGCGCGGCGCAAGGGTCTCGAGCTCGACCTCGACGACACCTCGTTCTTCACCAGCAAGCCGGTGATCGTGTCGGTGTCCCGGCGCGGGGTCTTCGGCTGGCGGCGCTCGCTGTTCGGCTGGATGATGCAGAACAGCCCGAGCGCGGCGAACTACTTCCGGCTGCCGCCGAACCGCGTCATCGAGCTCGGCTCCCAGGTCGCGGTCTGAACGTCGGCGGGTCTGCCCGCCGGCGTCCTCCGCGGGCTGCGGCTCAGTCGAGGCGGGTGTCGCGCAGCACGTCGGCGAAGACCTCGTGGTCGACGTTCGCCCCGCACAGCGTCAGGCCGACCCGCAGTCCGGCGAGCCCCCCGGCCCGCTCCCGGGCCCAGCACATCGCGGCGGCGAGCGACGCGGCGCCGGCCCCCTCCGCGACGTTGTGCGTGTCGACGTAGAGGGCCTTCATCGCCCGGGCGACCGCGTCGTCGTCGACCTCGATCACGTCGTCGACCTCGCCGAGCATCATCGCCAGCGCTGCGGGATCCGCGACGCGCACCGCCATGCCGTCGGCGAGCCGCGTCGAGGCCGGCGCATCGATGGTGCGGCCGGCGGCGATCGACAGCGCATAGGCACGGGCATGCGCCGAGACGACGCCCACGATCCGCAGCCGGTCGCGTCGAACGAGCGCGGCCCGCGCCGCCAGCGCCGCGCACAGGCCGGAGCCGAGGCCGATCGGCACGAACACGAGATCGAGCGTCGGGACCGCGCGGAAGAACTCGAGCCACGAGGTGGCCACGCCTCGGACCAGGTCGAGGTGGAAGGACGGCACCCGGTGCAGGCCGCGGTCCACGGCGAGCCGCGAGGCATGGTCGGCGGCCTCCGAGAAGTCGTCGCCGTGCTCGACGAGTTCGGCGCCGAAGGCGCGCATCGCCGCGTTCTTCTCGAGGCTGTTGCCGCGCGGCACGACGATCGTCACCGGGATGCCCACGCGGCGCGCGGCGAAGGCGAGCGACTGGCCGTGGTTGCCGCGGGTGGCCGACACGATGCCGGGGCACTGCGGCTGCGCACGCTTGAGGCCATCGAGGTAGACCAGCCCGCCGCGCACCTTGAACGCGCCGGTCGGCGTGTGGTTCTCGTGCTTGACCCAGGCCTCGGTGCCGAGTCGGCGTGCGATCAGCGGCCAGGCGTACTGGGGGGTCGGTGGCATCGCCGCCGCGACCACGGCGGCAGCGGACTCGATGTCCGCGAGGGACGGCAGGGCGGGGCGTGTGGACACTCGGGCCTCGAGGCAGATCGGGCCAGGCAGGACGCCGGGCGCGGTCGTGAAGTGTAGCGAGCGCGGCTAGAATCGGCCCATGGAGATGCCGCCTGCCCCCGCCGGTCCCGGTCGCGCCCCCCGCGGCACGCACCGTCTGGTGCGCGTCGGGCTCGTGATCGCGATGGCCGCAGCGCTCGCCGGCACGTTCCGCCTGTATCTCGGGCCGGACCTGCTGCTGGATGTGGGCACCTTCATGCAGTGGTGCGGACTGCGCTGAGCCGGGTGCTCCGGACGGGCCTGTGTGCCTGCCGTCCGTGTATCATGACTGTACATAAACCCAGTGTCCGGCCGGTGCGCCGCCGGCCCGACGGACGCATCGCGCGATAATCCACCGATGGCGACCCGCAAGAACGACTACACCGAAGCCTCGATCCGCGTCCTGAAGGGCCTCGAGCCCGTCCGGCAGCGGCCCGGCATGTACACCCGCACCGACAACCCCCTGCACATCGTGCAGGAGGTGATCGACAACGCCGCCGACGAGGCGCTCGGCGGTCATGCGAAGCACATTGCGGTCACGCTGCTGGCCGACGGCGGCATCGCGATCGAGGACGACGGCCGGGGCATCCCGGTCGGACTGCACCCCGACGAGGGCGTGCCCACCGTCGAGATCGTCTTCACGCGGCTCCATGCCGGCGGCAAGTTCGACAAGCAGGCCGGGGGCGCCTACAGCTTCTCCGGCGGCCTGCATGGCGTCGGCGTGTCGGTCACCAATGCGCTGTCCACCACCCTCAAGGTCACGGTCTGGCGACCCGACGAGCGCGGCCAGGGCGTGCACACCATCGTCTTCGGCGGCGGCGAGGTGGTGCAGAAGCTCGCCTCGCGCATGGCCGACAAGGGCGAACGGCGCAGCGGCACGCGGGTCGAGGTCTGGCCCGATCCGAAGTACTTCGACAGCCAGGTCCTGCCGATGGGCGACCTCGAGCGGCTGCTGCGCTCGAAGGCGGTGCTGCTGCCGGGCGTCAAGGTCACGATGACCACCGAGAAGACGGGCCAGGTGCGCGTCTGGCAGTACGCCGAGGGCCTGCGTGGCTACCTCTCCGAGGCGCTGGCCGCCGAGGGCACGGGACCGCAGGCGGGTGAGGGCGGCCCGGTGGTGCCGCTCTTCGAGGGGCAGCAGTACGCGGAGGCCGGGCACGACACCTTTGCCGAGGGGGAGGGCGCGCAGTGGGTCGTCGCCTGGACCGAGTCCGGTGCGCTGGTGCGCGAGTCGTACGTGAACCTGATCCCGACGCCGGCCGGCGGTACCCACGAGTCCGGGCTGCGCGAGGGCCTGTTCGCGGCCATCAAGGGCTTCGTCGAGCTGCATTCGCTGCTGCCCAAGGGCGTGAAGCTGATGCCCGAGGACGCCTTCGCGCGGGCCAGCTTCGTCCTGTCGGCGAAGGTCCTCGACCCGCAGTTCCAGGGGCAGATCAAGGAACGGCTGAACTCGCGCGACGCGCTGCGGCTGGTGTCCGGCTTCGCCAAGGGGCAGTTCGAGCTCTGGCTGAACCAGCACGTCGACTGGGGGCGCAAGCTCGCCGACCTGGTGATCCGCCAGGCCCAGGCGCGCCAGCGCTCCGCGCAGAAGGTCGAGAAGCGCAAGAGTTCGGGCGTCGCGGTGCTGCCCGGCAAGCTCACCGACTGCGAGAGCACCGACCTCGCCCGCAACGAGGTGTTCCTCGTCGAGGGCGATTCGGCCGGCGGCTCGGCGAAGATGGGCCGCGAGAAGGAGTACCAGGCGATCCTGCCGCTGCGCGGCAAGGTCCTCAACACCTGGGAGACCGACCGCGACCGGCTGTTCGCCAACACCGAGATCCACGACATCGCGGTGGCCATCGGCGTCGACCCGCACGGGCCCGCCGACACCCCCGACCTGTCGAACCTGCGCTACGGGAAGATCTGCATCCTGTCGGATGCGGACGTCGACGGCGCGCACATCCAGGTCCTGCTGCTGACGCTCTTCTTCCGGCATTTCCCGCGGCTCATCGAGGCGGGGAACGTCTACGTCGCGCGGCCGCCGCTGTTCCGCATCGACGTCCCCGCGCAGGGCAAGCGGCCGCTGCGCAAGGTCTACTGCCTCGACGAGGGCGAGCTGCGCCATGCCGAGGACAAGCTGCGCAAGGACGGTCTGCGCGAGGGCTCCTGGAGCATCTCGCGCTTCAAGGGCCTCGGCGAGATGACCGCCGAGCAGCTCTGGGAGACCACGCTCAAGCCCGACACGCGGCGCCTGCTGCGGGTGGCCTTCGGCGACACCGATGCCGCCGCCACCACGCAGCGCTTCACCATGCTGATGGGCAAGGGCGAGGCGGCCGCGCGTCGCGGCTGGCTCGAGGAACACGGCAACGAGGTCGAGGTCGACGTCTGAGGACGCCGGATCTCCCTCCCATCACGACGACGCACCCGGATCCATGGACGATCAACCGACGCTGTTTCCCGAACCGCCCCCGCCCGTTCCCGAGGACGATGGCGCGCTGACGCTGGCGCGCTACGCCGAGCGCGCCTACCTCGACTACGCGGTCTCGGTCGTCAAGGGACGTGCGCTGCCCGACGTCTGCGACGGCCAGAAGCCGGTGCAGCGCCGCATCCTGTACGCGATGAACGAGATGGGGCTCGGCCCCACCGCCAAGCCGGTGAAGTCCGCGCGTGTGGTCGGTGACGTGCTCGGACGCTTCCATCCGCACGGCGACACCGCCGCCTATGATGCGCTGGTGCGCATGGCGCAGTCGTTCACGCTGCGCTATCCGCTGGTCGACGGGCAGGGCAACTTCGGTTCGCGCGACGGCGACGGCGCGGCCGCGATGCGCTACACCGAGGCCCGGCTCACGCCCTACGCGAGGCTGCTGCTCGACGAGATCGACCAGGGCACCGTCGAGTTCGTGCCGAACTACGACGGCTCCGCCCAGGAGCCGGCACTGCTGCCCGCGCGGCTGCCGATGGTGCTGCTCAACGGCGCATCCGGCATCGCGGTCGGCATGGCCACCGAGATCCCGCCGCACAACCTGCGCGAGGTGGCGGCCGCCGCGGTCGCGATGGTGCGCAACCCGAGCACCGACCTCGACGCGGTGCTGGCGCTGATGCCCGGCCCCGACTTTCCCGGCGGCGGTCGGATCATCTCGTCGCCGGCCGAGATCCGCGAGGTCTACGCCGGCGGGCGCGGCTCGATCAAGCTGCGGGCGCGCCACGTGATCGAGGAGATGGCCCGCGGCCAGTGGCAGCTGGTGATCACCGAGCTGCCGCACGGCGTGTCGGCCGCGAAGGTCCTCGAGGAGATCGAGGAGCTGACCAATCCGAAGGTCCGGCTCGGCAAGAAGGCGCTGAGCCCCGAGCAGCTGCAGCTCAAGCAGACGGTGCTCGGCGTGCTCGACACGGTGCGCGACGAGTCCGGGCGCGAGGCGGCTGTCCGGATCGTGTTCGAGCCGCGGACCGCGAAGGTCGGTCAGCAGGAGCTGCTGTCCACGCTGCTGGCGCACACCAGCCTCGAGGCCGGCGTGCCGGTCAACCTGGTGATGATCGGCCGCGACGGGCGGCCGCAGCAGAAGTCGCTGACGACCATCCTGGGCGAGTGGGTCGCGTTCCGGATCGAGACGATCGTGCGCCGCACCCGGCATCGGCTGGGCAAGGTCGACGACCGCATCCACATCCTCGAGGGCCGGCAGCTGGTGCTGCTGAACATCGACGAGGTGATCCGCATCATCCGCGAGTCCGACGAACCCAAGCCGGCGCTGATCGCGGCGTTCGGGCTCTCGGACCGCCAGGCCGAGGACATCCTCGAGATCCGCCTGCGCCAGCTCGCACGGCTCGAGGCGATCAAGATCGAGCAGGAACTCGCCGGGCTGCGCACCGAACGCGCTCAGCTCGCCGGGCTGCTCGACAGCGAAGGCGCGCAGCGACGCCAGCTGATCCGCGAGATCGAGGCCGATGCCAAGCTCTACGGCGATCCGCGACGCACGCTCATCGAGGAGGCGGCCCGCACGGTGGTCGAGGTCCGGATCGCCGAGGAACCGGTCACGGTGATCATGTCCGCCAAGGGCTGGGTGCGGGCCCGCCAGGGCCACGGGCACGACTGGACGCAGTTCTCGTTCAAGGCGGGCGACACCTTCTACGGTGCGTTCGAGGCCATGACCACCGACCAGTTCTACGTGCTCGGCTCGACCGGGCGGGTGCATTCGGTGCCGGTGGCCTCGCTGCCGTCCGCGCGCGGCGACGGCGTGCCCGTCACCTCGTTCGTCGAGCTCGAGCCGGGGGCGCGCATCGAGCATGCGTTCGCGGCCCGCGCCGATGCCGGCGTGCTGCTCACGACCCGCGGCGGCAACGGCTTCGTGTGCCAGGCGGGCGATCTGATCGGGCGCAACAAGGCCGGCCGGCAGGTCATCACCCTCGACGACGGTGATGCGCCGATCCGTCCGGCGGTGTTCGCGGCGGGCCAGTCGCACGTCGTCTGCCTCGCCGGATCCGGCGAGCGCCCGCGCATGCTGGTGTTCGGGCTCGACGAGCTGCGGGTGCTCAAGAACGGCGGGCGCGGCTCCACGCTGGTCGAGCTGGACAAGAAGGACGAGCTGCTGCAGGCGCTGGTATGCGGCGACGACGGGGTGGTGCTGTCGGGCGTCGGCCGCGCCGGCAAGGCGATGGACGAGACGATGACCCTTCGGGCACTCGGGGAGTACCGGGCGGCACGCGGCCGCAAGGGCAAGGTGCTCGAGCCGCGTCGCAAGGATCCCAGGCTGATGCTGCCGCGGGCGCTGGCGAAGCCGGCGAACTGACCCCGTGCGGGGCCGCGGCCCGGGGGGCCGTCGGACCCCGGACCGCGTTCACGGACCTCGTTCCCGCTCCTCGTTCCCCGCCCTCGTTCTTCGTGTCTCGATCGATCCCGATGCGCTCGTTGCTGTTCCGCCGCACGCCCCGCTGGGCCGCGCTGCTCGCCCTGATGTGGCTGGCCGCCTGCGGCGCGACCCGCAACCCGCACTACGACCCGTCCCGGACCCACCACCGCCCGGACGGCTTCGTCAACGTCGCGGGTCCGACCGGGGGCAAGCCCTTCTCCGAGTTCGCGCGCTGGCAGTACGAGCGCAGCCGCGACGGGCTGCCGAAG
>CAIUGQ010000159.1 GCA_903898725.1 uncultured Burkholderiales bacterium
CCTCCGGCACGAGCATGGCGAGCCAGCCGAAGCCGGCGATCGCCCGCCAGCGCGCGTCGGCGGGCAGGTCGTCGGCATCGGCGACCCAGCGGGTCGCCGCGTCGGCGAGCAGGCGCTGTTCGGTGCTGCGTTCGAAGCTCATCGGGATCCTTCCTGCGGGGGGACCGGCAACGGTCCGGGGGGAACGGGCGCAACGGCGGCCGACGCCGCCGGCCGCAGCGATTCGGGCAGGCCGGCCGGATCGACCGGCAGCCCGAAACGCAGCATGTTGTGGGCATGACAGACGTGGTGCAGCCCGAAGGCCGCATCGATCGCGTTCGACTGGCCCATGATGTCGACGCTGCGGTTGACCGCCTCCTTGGCGAGCCGCACGGCGAGCGTCGGCATCGCGGCGATCCGCACCGCCATGTCGAGCACCGTCTCGTCGAGCCGATCGCGCGGCACAACCCGGTTGACCATGCCGAGCCGATGGGCCTCGTCGGCAGTCCAGGACTCGGCGAGGAACAGCAGTTCCTTGGCCTTGCGCGGACCGAGCTCCCAAGGATGCGCGAACCACTCGACGCCGAGCACGCCCATCGCGACCACCGGGTCCCGGAAGCGGGCGTCCTCCGAGGCGACGATCAGGTCGCAGGCCCAGGCGAGCATCAGTCCGCCGGCGATGCACTGCCCGTGCACCGCCGCGATCGTCGGCTTCGACAGGTCGCGCCAGCGCCGCGTCATCTGCAGGTACACCTCCTGCTCATGGGCGAAGCGGCCCTCTGCGCCGGGGGCGTCGAACCCCGACCAGGTGCCCACGGTCTTCGGCCGCGGCGACTCGCCCAGGCGCTCGCGCAGGTCGTGCCCCGACGAGAAGTGCGGGCCCGAGGCGGCCAGCACGATGGCGCGCACGCCGGGGTCGGCGATGGCCCGGTCGAAGGCCGCGTTCAGCTCGTAGAGCATCGCCAGGTTCTGCGCGTTGCGCGCCTCGGGCCGGTCGAGCACGATCCGGGCCACGCCCGGCGCGGGCGCCTCGATGCGCAGCGTCTCGAATCCGCCCGGCTCGTCCATTCGGTGTCTCCCTGCCGCGTGCGTCGGCGCCGGTCGATGCTCGCCGTCGCAGGCACGCTGCTCCCGATGATACCGGCCGCTCAGCGACGTAACGTCAGCAACGTAACCTCAGCGACGCAACCTCAGCGACGCAACATCCACTGCAGCTGGACGAACGGAACCAGGCCGAAGGCGAGCTGGGATCCCAGCCCGAGCAGCCCGGGCGGCGTGCTCAGGGCGGCGAGCTGCGTGCCCGCGTCGCGGCCGAAGAGCAGCATGCCGAGCGTGATCTCGGCCGCGGCGAGCAGCGCGAGCGCCACGCCGCCCATCGCGAGCCGCGCCACGCTGGTCCGGGGCACGCGGAACGAACGGGTCAGCCATGCGCTGGCCGACCACGAGGCGGCGAGCATCACCGGCACCTCGAGCGCCACCGCGCCGAGCTCGCCCAGCCGCGGGACGAGCACGCTCATGCGCAGCGCCCCGAGCGCGAAGCCCAGCGCGAACACGATCGCGAAGTAGAGGCTGCCGGCAGACACCGCAGCACGCATCGGGTTCTCCTGCGGAGCGTGGCCCGCCGTCACGGCCACGGGTGCGATTGTCCCCGATTCCGGCACCCGCGGCGCGCGCCGCCCGGGATAATCGCGCGAGCCCCACCGCGGACCCGAGGAGACCTCCATGACCGAGCGCAGTTTCGAGACCCTGCTCTACACCGTCGAAGACGGCGTGGCGACGATCACGCTGAACCGTCCCGAGAAGATGAACGCGTTCACGACGCGCATGCGCGACGACCTGATCGCCGCCTTCGACGCGACCGATGCCGACGACGCGGTCCGAGCGGTGATCGTCACCGGCGCCGGCAAGGCCTTCTGCGCCGGTGCCGACCTGTCGGCCGGCGGCAAGACCTTCGACTACGCCGAGCGACGCGACGAGGCCCGCGAAGCGGCCCGCGTCGGCGACACCTACCGCGACGGCGGCGGGATGGTGACGCTGCGGATCTTCCGCAGCCTCAAGCCCGTGATCGGCGCGATCAACGGCGCAGCGGTCGGCATCGGCGTGACCATGCAGCTCGCGATGGACATCCGCATGGCCTCGACGGCCGCGCGCTTCGGCTTCGTCTTCGCGCGCCGCGGCATCACCCCCGAGGCGGCGTCCACCTGGTTCCTGCCGCGGCTCGTCGGCATCCAGACGGCGCTCGAGTGGTGCTACACCGGCCGCGTGTTCGACGCGCAGGAAGCCCACCGCGAACGGCTGGTGCGCTCGCTGCACGCGCCCGACGAGCTGCTGCCCGCGGCCCGCGCGCTGGCCCGCGAGATCGCCGACAACACCGCACCCGTCGCGGTCACGCTCGCGCGCCAGATGATGTGGCGCATGGCCGGCGCCGATGACCCGATGCGCGCGCACCGCGTCGACAGCCGCGCGATCCAGTCGCGCGGACGCTCCGCCGACGTGCGCGAGGGCGTGGGCGCGTTCCTCGAGAAGCGGCCGGCGAAGTTCCCCGACCGTGTCTCGTCGGACCTGCCCGACTTCTTCCCGTGGTGGGACGAGCTGCCCTTCGAGTGAACCCGGGGTGCGTGCTACGCTGGCGCACCAGAAAGAGAAGGACGGGGGAGACACCCATGCGACGACGCCTCGTCGGCGCGCTCGCGGCCGTGGCCGCGGCGCCCGCACTCCTGCAGCCGCGCGCAGCGGCCGCGCAGGCATTTCCGGGCAAGCCGATCCGCTGGATCGTGCCGTTCCCGCCGGGCGGGCCCACCGACGGCTTCTCGCGCGCGGCCGCTCAGAAGCTCTCCGAGACGGTCGGCCAGCCGGTGATCGTGGAGAACGTGCCCGGTGCGGGCGCCTCCATCGGCATGGAACGCATCGCCCGCGCCGCGCCCGACGGCTACACCATCGGACTGGCCACGACCGGCACCCACGCGATCAATCCGCACCTCTATGGCACCCGACTGCCGCACGACACCAGCCGCGACTTCACGCCGCTGACGCTCGCGGTCCGCTACGTGAACGTGCTGGTGGTGAACCCGAAGCTCGGCATCGACAGCGTCGGCGACCTGGTCGCCTACGCCAAGGCCAACCCCAACAAGGTCACCTTCGGATCGGCCGGCAACGGGTCGTCGAACCACCTGTCGGGCGAGGTGCTGAAGATGGTCACCGGGGCGCCGATGCAGCACGTGCCCTACCGCGGCAGCGCGCCGGCGCTCGCCGACGTGATCGCCGGCAACATCACCTTCATGTTCGACATCCTCATCACCGCCATGCCCTCGGCCCAGGCGGGCCGCGTCAAGGCACTGGCCGTGACCAGCGAGCGGCGCTCGCCGTACGCGGCCAGCGTGCCGACGATGGCGGAATCCGGCGTCAAGGGGTTCTCCGAGGCCGGCAGCGACCTGTGGTTCGGCATCGTCGGTCCGGCGGGCATCCCGAAGCCGGTGGTGCAGAAGCTCAACGAGTCGCTGATCGTCGGCATGCGCTCGGCCGAGATGCGGCAGCGGATCTCGGCCGCAGGCTTCGAGCTGTGGACCAGCACGCCCGAGGAGTTCGGCCGCGTCATCCGCGAGGACCGCGATCGCTGGGGCCCGATCGTGCGCGCCTCCGGCGCGAAGGTCGACTGAGCGCAGCCGGAGCACGACGATGGAGATGACCCGCGCCGGGACCCTGGCGCCCCCGAGCGGCGCCGACGCCATCCCCGATGCGCGCGGCCTGAACCTGTATCACGCGGACCCGATGGCCGATGCGCTGGCGGGCCTGTACCTGGCGCGCCCGCTGTTCGAGCACCTGCGTCCGCAGCTCGAGCGGCTCGGCGCGCTGGCCGGCGGGCCGCTCGACGAGCTGGCCTCGATCGCCGACAAGCATCCGCCGACGCTGTCGGTGCGCACGCGGCGCGGCGCCGACGAGCGCCGCATCGTCAAGCACCCGGCCTACGTCGAGCTCGAGCGCGTCGCGTTCTGCGAGTTCGGTCTGGCCGCGATGTCGCACCGGCCGGGCGTGCTCGGATGGGATGCGCCGATGCCGCCGTCGGCCAAGTACGCGCTGACCTATCTGCTGGTGCAGGCCGAGTTCGGCCTGTGCTGCCCGGTCTCGATGACCGACTCGCTGGCGCGCACGCTGCGCCGCTTCGGCGACCCGACGCTCGTCGAGCGCGTGCTGCCGCTGGTGACCGCGACCGACCTCGACGCGCTGCACCAGGGCGCGATGTTCATGACCGAGCAGGGCGCGGGCTCGGACGTCGCCGGCACCGCCACGCTGGCCCGCGAGGACGGCGACGGCGGCTGGGCGCTGCACGGCGACAAGTGGTTCTGCTCGAATCCGGATGCCGGCTTCGCGATGGTGCTGGCGCGCAGCGAACCGACGCACTCGCATCCCGGGCTCAAGGGGGTGTCGCTGTTCCTGCTGCCGCGCACCCGGCCCGATGGCACGCCCAATGCCTACCGGATCCTGCGCCTGAAGGACAAGCTCGGGACCCGCTCGATGGCGAGCGGCGAGATCCGGCTGGAGGGGGCGCTGGCCTGGCTGGTCGGCGAGCGCGGCCGCGGCTTCCAGCAGATGGCCGACATGGTCAACAACTCGCGGCTGTCGAACGGCGTGCGCGCGGCCGGCCTGATGCGGCGCGCGCTGACCGAGGCGCTGCACGTCGCGCGCCACCGCGTGGCCTTCGGGCGGCCGCTCGCCGAGATGCCGCTGATGCGCCGCCAGCTCTCGAAGATGGCACTGCGCACCGAGCAGGCCCGCACGATGATGTTCCAGACCGCGGCCGCGCTCGAGCGCTCGGATCGCGACGGCGGCACGGCGGCCACGCTCGCGCGGATCATGACGCCGCTCATCAAGTTCCGGGCGTGCCGCGATGCGCGCGTGGTCACCGGCGACGCGATGGAGGTGCGCGGCGGCTGCGGCTACATCGAGGAATGGAGCGATGCGCGGCTGCTGCGCGACGCGCACCTCGGCTCGATCTGGGAAGGCACCAGCAACATCGTCGCCCTCGACGTGCTGCGCGCGATCCGGCGTGACGACGCGCTGCCGGCACTGCGCGCGCATGTCGACGCGCTGCTGGCCGACGGCGAGCCCTGCCTGGCGGCGACCGCCGCGCTGCAGGCGCGCTCGGTCGAGCGGGCGTTCGCGCTCGCCGCCGAGGCCGCTGCCGGCGACCGGGCCGAACTGGCCCGGCAGGCGGCCACGGCGCTCTACAACGTGACCACGATGGCCGGCCTGCGCTGGGAGGCACGACAGGCCGGACTGCCGTACCGGGCGCGCCTCGCCGACCGGGTGCTGCATCACCGGCTCGCCCCGCGCGACCCGCTGGCGGCCCCGGCGGATGCGCCCGACGACACCGAGCTCGAGCCGGCGACGGCCTGAGGGCCCGGCCCGGCGGCGCCTGCCACACACCCGCCTGCAGCCCGACCGCAGCCCGACCGGGCCGCAGGGCCGGGACGGCCGGCCCGATCGACGGGCGCTATGCTTGCTGCCGCCCGCCCACCGAGAACGACCACAACGGGGACCCCGATGCACGATGCCCGCAATGACCGCACGCCCACCGCCCGCGCCGCCGTGCGCCCGCTGGACGACGACCTCGGCGAGCTGCCGACCTCGCACGAGGCGCCCCCCGCCGACCCGGGCACCGGCGACCGCCTCGCGTTCCTGCTCGGCTTCGTGCGCGACCCCTCTGGCGTGGGCTCCGTCGTGCCGAGCTCGCATCGGCTCGAACGCCGCCTGGTGACCAACGCCCGGATCGCCGAGGCCCGCACCGTCGTCGAGCTCGGACCGGGCACCGGCGGCACGACCCGTGCGTTCCTCCGGGCCATGAGCCCGCAGGCCCGTCTGCTGAGCATCGAGCTCGATCCGGTCTTCCACGCCCGGCTCGCGCGCACCGCACGCGACCCGCGCCACTTCGCCGAGTGCGGCAGCGCCGAGCGGATCGCCGAGATGCTCGCCTCGCGGCGGCTGCCGGCGCCCGACGCGATCGTCTCGGGCATCCCGTTCTCGACGATGCCGCAGGACGTCGGCGAGCGCATCGCCGCCGCGGTCGCCGCGGTGCTCGCACCCGGGGGGCGCTTCGTCGCCTACCAGGTCCGACCGCGGGTCGCCGAGTTCGCCTCGCCCCACCTCGGCGCGCCGAAGTTCGAGTGGGAGGCCTGGAACATCCCGCCGATGCGGGTCTTCACCTGGGTGAAGCCGGCCGCCGACGGCGCGCGCAGGCCCTGAAGCGCCGCGGCGCCCGGCGACCGGGTGCTGCCTACTGGGTGCGGACGATCTCGTCCGTGATCCGCCAGCCGCCGTCCAGCCAGTCGACGACCTCGCGCGCCGCGGGGTGGTCGAAGGCCGCGTAGCGGGCGCGCAGCATCGGACCCAGCTCGCCCAGCCGGTCGAGCCCGGTGTCCTGCAGCCAGATCAGGTCGGCGCGCAGCGAGCGCGCCAGTGCCCCGTCGCCGAGGACCTCGGCGCAGGCCCGGGCGAACGCATCGCCGTAGGCATACGCCGCGTCGCCCACGCGGTAGCGCTCGGCCAGCGTGAGCAGCGGGATGCAGCCGAGCTCGGGCTGGAGCGCCGGATTCACCGCGTGGCCGGCGAGCAGCGACGCGTTCGACGCGGGCCGCCCGGTGACGCCGCGCAGGTGCAGGTACTGCGACATCCGCTGACCGTCGTTGACCGGATAGTTGTCCCACAGCACCGGCGCGCGCCGCAGCGTGGCGGCGACCCGCTCGAGGTGGGCCGCGCCGTACTCGCGCGAGCACACCTCCTCGCCCGTCCAGAACACGCCGACCGCCGGATCGAGCAGTCGCCCGAAGCGCTCGAGGTAGTCGGGCGGACGCTCGCCGAAGACGCGGTCGAGCACCGGATCGTCGGAGTAGTAGCTCGGGCAGGCATAGATCCGGGCGGCGCGGGTGCGTGCCGAGGCGAAGGCGACGACCGCGGCCTGGCGGTCGGCGAGCGTCGGGTCGTCGCCGCGGATGTCGTCGAACAGCAGCGCGAGCGCATCGAGCCCGACTGCGTCGTCGAGCGTCGCGATGCGCGAGGCCAGGTGCGCCCAGTCGGCGGAGCCGGGCGCGCCGTCGAACTCGTTCGGGCTCAGGCCGACGCCGAAGCGCATGCCGCGGGCGCGGCACTGCGCCGCGAAGGTGGCCATCGGCGCGAGCTCGTCCTCGCCCATCGGCTCGCGCCAGCGACGGCGCAGCGCGGTCGCGGCCTTGGGCGCGTACAGGAAGAAACGGTAGCCGGCGGGCGCGATGCGGGCGACGACCCGCTCGCGCTCGCTCCAGCTCCAGGGGCGGCCGTAGTAGCCTTCGACGATGCCGAGATCGACGGATGACGGGGGCATGGGGGAATCCGCGGACCGAGGGGTACGACCGGCATTGTCCGCCATCGAGGCGCCACGCGCCGCGCCGCCGGCCGACGAGGCCGGGCGCATCCCGTCCGGACGCTTCGAGCTGCGACGCTGGCAGCGCTTCCGGGCGATCGCCGGCCCCTACTGGCGCTCCGAGGAGCGCTGGCGCGCCGGGGTCCTGGTCACGCTGCTGGCGCTGCTGCTGCTCGGGCAGACCGCGTTCAACCTGCAGTTCGTCCACCAGAGCGGCGAGCTGACCTCCGCGCTGGCCGCGCGCGACGGCGAGCGGTTCTGGGCATCGATCCGCTGGACCCTCGGCCTGCTCGTGGTCGCGGTCCCGCTCTGGGCCACCTACTACTGGGTGCGCGACACGCTCGGCCTGCACTGGCGACGCTGGCTCACGCACCGCTTCATCGACGCCTGGCTGCGCAACCGCGCCTACTACACGCTCGGCCCGGTCGCCGACATCGACAACCCGGACCAGCGCATCGCCGAGGACGTCGCCACCTTCACGCAGCAGTCGCTGTACTTCCTGACGATCGCGGTCGGCGCCACCATCCAGCTGATCGCGTTCGTCGCGGTGCTGTGGTCGATCTCGCACACGATGGTGTACTTCCTCGTCGGCTACGCGCTGTTCGGCACGCTGGTCACGACGCTGGTGTTCGGGCGGCCGCTGGTGGGGCTGAACTTCCGGCAGCTGCGGCGCGAGGCCGACTTCCGCTTCGGCCTGGTCCGCATCCGCGAGCATGCCGAGCCGATCGCGTTCTCGCATGGCGAGCTCGACGAGGCCGAGCGGGTCAAGGGCCGCTTCGAGGCGGTGTTCACGAACTGGCGCCGGCTGATCCGCACGCAGTTCGGGCTGAACCTGTTCCAGTACGCGTTCAGCTTCCTGACCCTCGTGCTGCCCAGCGCGATCATCGCCTCGCGCGTGCTGTCCGGCGAGCTCGAGGTCGGACGGGCGGTGCAGGCGGGCGGCGCGTTCACCGCGATCCTCGCGGCGATGACCGTGGTGGTCGAGCACTTCGAAGGCTTGAGCCGGCTGTCCGCGGGCGTGGACCGGCTGTACGGCTTCGCCCGCTCGCTCGATGCACGCGCCGACGGCGCGCCGATGGGCACGCGGCTGGTGGGCGGTGCGCCGCCCGTGGCGGGCGGGGCCGATGGCCCGCGCATCGACGCCGTGGCGGGCCACCGCCTCGCGCTCGAGCACGTCACACTCACCACGCCGGATCGGTCACGCACGCTGGTCGTCGACCTGTCGATCGTGGTCGAACCGGGTCGCGGGCTGCTGATCGCGGGCGGCAGCGGCGGTGGCAAGAGCTCGCTGCTGCGCGCGGTCGCCGGCCTGTGGACCGCCGGCTCCGGCCGCATCGAACGGCCCGGGCCCGAGCAGCTGGTGTTCCTGCCGCAGCAGCCGTACATGGCGCTCGGTTCGCTGCGCGACCAGCTGCTGTATCCGCGGCGCGACCGCGCGACGGCCGACGCCCGCCTCACCGACACGCGGCTGCACGCGCTGCTGGCGCAGGTCAACCTGGGCGAGCTGGCCGACCGGCTCGGCGGACTCGATGCGGTCCACGACTGGGCGAAGGTGCTGTCGATCGGTGAACAGCAGCGCCTGGCGTTCGCCCGAGTGCTGCTCGCCGAACCGCGCTTCGCGATGCTCGACGAGGCGACCAGCGCGCTGGACGCGGCCAACGAGGAGCGGCTCTACCGCGCGCTCGCCGCGACGCGCACGACGCCGGTCAGCGTCAGCCATCGGTCGGGCGTGGTGCGGTTCCATGCCGACGTGCTCGAGCTGCCGGGCGATGGCAGCTGGCGCGTGCTGCCGGCCGAAGGATATCGGCTGGACTGAGGCGGGTCAGACTCAGCCGGGCAGGTCCGCGGCGTCGGTCTCGTCGGTGACCTGGGTCACCGTGTCGGGCGGGTGCGCGAGCTCGTCCATCCGGAAGGCGGCATGGATCGCCCAACCCTGGCCGTAGTCGATGCCGAGCGCCCGAAGCATGTCGAGGATCTCGGGCGTCTCGACATACTCGGCGACGGTGAGCATTCCGAGCGAGCGGGCCACCTCGTGCATCGATCGCACCATCGCCAGATCCTCGGCGTTGGTGGCGATGTCGCGCACGAACGAGCCGTCGATCTTGAGCGCGTCGGTGCGCAGGTTCTTCAGGTGCGCGTAGGACGCGAAGCCGCTGCCGAAGTCGTCGAGCGACAGCCGGCAGCCGTAGCGCCGGACCTGCCGGATGAAGTCCTGGGCCGCGCCGTAGCACTCGATCGCGGAACTCTCGGTCAGCTCGAAGGTCAGCTTGCCCGCGGCCGCACCGAGCCGCCCGAGGCGCTCGTGCAGCAGCCTCAGGATCTCCGGGCTGTCGAGCGAGCGGGGCGAGACGTTGATGGCGAAGCCGCCGATCGCATCGAAGGCGAAAGGGTTCGACTCGATCCAGTCGAAGGTGTGCCGCATCACCCACAGGTCGAGCTCGTGCGAGCGCTTGAGCCGCTCGACGGCGCTGACGAACTGCATCGGGTCCGCGGGGCCGTCTTCCGCATCGATGCCCAGCAGGACCTCGTAGTAGGGCACCAGCGTGGTGTCGGTCCCGATCGGCTGGATCCGCTGGCAGCGCAGGTAGAGCCCGTCGCCCTCGAGGAGGCGGTCGAGGCGGCCGGCCCAGCCGGTGAGCGACTCCTGGGTGCGCAGCTCGCGGCTGCTGCGCTCGTAGACCTGCACCCGGTTGCGGCCCTGCTCGCGCGCGGCGGCGCAGGCGGACTCGGCGCGACCGATCGCCTCCTCCGGCTCGAGCCGGCCCGGCACGTAGCGCGCGAGGCCGACGTGGACACCGATCCGGTAGCGCTCGGCGCCATGCTCGAACGGATGGTCGCGCAGGGCCTGGAGCAGCCCCGCGACGGCGGTCTCGCCGTCCGTGTCGACGGTCGCGGGCACGGCGAAGGCGAGCGTGTCGTCGCCGTGGCTCGCCAGCTGCGCATGGGGACCGAGCGCCACGAGCGAGCGCTCGACCAGCGTGCGCAGCAGCGACTCGGCCGCGTCGACCCCGCAGCGCGCACCGACGATGCGCAGGGTATCGAACTGCACCAGCCCGACCCAGCGTTCGTCGGCCCCGCCACCGGCCGCGTCACCCGGACGTTCGAGCGCCTTGAGGAAGCTGCGGCGGTTCGGCAGCCCGGTGACCGGGTCGCACTGCGTGCGTTGC
>CAIUGQ010000160.1 GCA_903898725.1 uncultured Burkholderiales bacterium
CATCGACATGAACGGCACCATCAGCATGCCGCCGCCGATGCCGAGCAGGCCGGCGGCGAAGCCGGTGAAGGCGCCCAGCACCAGCAGTGCGGCGATCAGCGAAGGGTCCATGGGGGCGGGCAGGGCGTGGCGAGCGCGGCGAGCGGTCTGCGTCGCCCGAGGTCCGTCAGGCGAGCAGGCGGGCCAGGAAGGCCCATTCCTGCGGCGTCACGGGGGTGATCGAGAGCCGATTGCCGCGACGCAGGACCTGCATGTCGGCGAGTTCCGGATGCAGGCGCAGCGCGCCGGGCGTCAGGTACGGCGTGCGTCGCAGCGCACGCACGTCGACCAGCATCCAGCGGGGTGACTCCGGCTGGGCGCGGGGGTCGTGGTAGGGCGAGGCGGGGTCGAACTGCGTCGGGTCCGGATACGGCGTCGACGCCACCTCGGCCAACCCGGCGATGCCGGGCGGCTCGCAGCCCGAGTGCCAGAAGATCACGCCATCGCCGGGGCGCATCGCATCGCGCATGAAGTTGCGCGCCTGGTAGTTGCGCACACCGACCCAGGGGACCGTCGAGGCGGGCGCAGCCAGTGCGTCGTCGATCGAGCATTCCTCGGGCTCGGACTTCATCAGCCAGTGGCGCGCGGCGGTGCGAGCGGTCATGAGGGGCTGATCGGTCCGGACAGCGGCGCCACGATCCGCAGCGCGAGATCGTGCACAGAATGGGACGCGCGCTCCGTGGAGCGCGCGTCGTGAATGAGAGACCCCGCCTGTGCCGGTCGACCAGCATCCTGAACAATGAAGTTCAGGGCGGCCGCGAGTGGCATCACATCAGGTTCGTCCGACTAGGGACGATCGCAACAGTGACGCGCTACTAGACCCGCGACCTGGGTGCTTTCGCATTGGTTCAAGGAATGTATGGCCTAAGCGAACACCGCAGGGTCGACCGATTGTACGTCGGGCTGCGAGGCGAACAAAGCTCGGCCGACGATCGGCCGATGGGTATGTGCCGAAGACCTACGTCGAAGGGTCCGAACGGTAGCGAGCGGGACACGATGCGCAGCATCGCGGTGCCCCGCGCGGCTGCGTTCGGCCCGTCAGAAGAGCGAGTCCTGCCGACGCAGCTCGGCGTCGAGGTCCTCGGTCATCTTCCGGATGCGGCGGGCGGCGTCGGCGGCGGGCGCCGTGCCGGCTTCGGCCGCGTCGCGCGAGCCGAGCAGGTCATGGGCGAGCTGGAGTGCGGCCATCACGGCGATGCGGTCGAGCCCCGCCACGCGTCCGGCATCGCGGATCGACCGCATCTTCTCGTCGACGACCCGCACCGCGTCGAGCAGACGGTCCTTCTCCTCGGCGGGCACCGCGAGACGGTAGTCCCGGTCGAGGATGCGGACGTCGATCTGCTCCATGTCAGTGGGCGGCGTCGCGGAGGTCTTCCGCGAAGGCCGGCAGTCGCGACAGGGCCGCCTCGACGCGGCTGCGTGCTTCGCCCATCCGCCGCTCAAGGCGGATCCGTGCGTCCCGCGACTCGACCAGCTCGGCCTGCAGCCGACGGTTCTCGTCGGCAAGCCGGCGGGCCCCCTGAAGCAGGCGCTCGATGCGCTCCTGCAGCGCCTGCAGTTCGTCTTCCATGCGGCCGATGGTAGGGATTCGCCCCCACAGGGTCAAGCCGACGGCCGAGCTGCGGGGCGCGACAGGCGGTCCGCCCGGATCGGGTAGCATCGGCCGATGGACGCCCGCGTGCTGCATCGCAACGAATCGGCTGGTCCGACCGCGCGTGCGATGCGTCGGGCGGTGGCGTTCGTCTGGGCGCTCCTGCTGCTCGCGGGCATCGGTCTGGCGCATGCGCAGGCCCCCGCGCCCGCTGCACGGACCGGGCCGCAGCGCGTCGACGCGGTCGAGGTCGAGCTCGTCGCTGAGCGCGTGGCGGTCCGCCCCGGCGAACGGGCGATGCTGGGGCTGCGTCTGCGTCACGACCCGCACTGGCACACCTACTGGCGCAATCCCGGCGATTCGGGCCTCGCCACCCAGATCGAGCCCTCGGGGCCGCCCGGCATGCGCTTCGAGGCCATCCGCTGGCCGGCACCGGTCCGGTTGTGGGTCGGCCCGCTCGCCAACTACGGCTACGAGGACGAGGTGGTCCTGCCGTTCGCGGTGGACGTCCCGCGCGATGCGACCGGCCCGCGGGTGCGGGTCGAGGCGGCCGCCCAGTGGCTCGTCTGCAAGGACGTCTGCATCCCGGGCGAGGCCCGTCTGGCGCTCGAGCTGCCGCTCGCCGCGGCGGCCGACGCGGCACCGGCGCGCTCGGCGCATGCGTCGCTGTTCGACGCGATGGCCGCGCGCACGCCCGATGCGTCGGCGCCGACCGTCGCCACGGCCCACCCCGACGGGCGTCGGCTCGCGCTGGTCTTCGCGTCCCCCGTCGCCGGCGCCTCCGTGGCGCGCGCCGAATTCTTCCCGTATGCGGAAGGTGTCGTCTCGCCGCCCGCACCCCAGGCGCTGTCGAGGACCGCGGCAGGCTGGCGGATCGATCTCGAGCTCGCCGACGGCGCCACGGTCCCGGCGTCGGTCGATGGCCTGCTGATGGTCGACGGTCGTCCGCTCGAGCTGCGCGCGACGCGTACCGCCGGCCCGGCTGAGGCGGGCACGCCGGTGTCGGTGGCCGCCCAGCCGGCCGGCCTGTCGACGACGGGCGGGTCACTGCTCGGCGGCCTGCGTGGTGCGCCTGCGGACGGCGGGTCGGCGGACGGGCGCGCCGCGGGCGAGCCGGTCGGCGCGAGCCTCGCGCTCGCGCTGGTGTTCGGCCTGATCGGCGGCGCGCTCCTCAACCTGATGCCCTGTGTCTTCCCCGTGGTCGGGCTCAAGGTCCTCGGCTTCGCGAACGCCGCCGGCGACGCGCGCGGTGCGCGCCGCGCAATGCGCCATGGTGCCTTCGCATTCGCGGCCGGCGTGCTGGTGTCGTTCTGGCTGCTCGCCGGACTCATGCTCGGGCTGCGGGCCGCGGGGGAGTCGGTCGGCTGGGGCTTCCAGCTGCAGTCGCCCGCGTTCGTCGCGGCGATGGCGCTGCTCTTCGTCGCCGTCGGCCTGAACTTCTCGGGGGTGTTCGAGTTCGGCATGGCGCTCACCCGGCTCGGCGGGGTCGGCGGCAGCACCACCGCCGGTTCCTTCGGCGCGGGCGTGCTCGCGGTGCTGGTCGCGACGCCCTGCACCGCGCCCTTCATGGGGTCCGCTCTCGGCTTCACGCTCGCTCAGCCCGCCGTCTTCACGATGTCGGTGTTCACCGCGATCGGACTCGGCATGGCCGCGCCGTACCTCGTGCTCGGTCTCATCCCGGGCTGGGTCCGGCGACTGCCCCGGCCCGGACGGTGGATGCAGACGCTCCGCGAGGTGCTCGCGTTCCCGATGTACGCGACGGCCGCATGGCTCGCCTGGGTGCTCGTGCAGCAGGCCGGCCCGGACGCGATGTTCAGGCTGCTGCTCGCGTCGGTCGCGATCGCAGTCGGTGCCTGGGCATGGGGCCGATGGATGAACGGCACGCCTCGCCGTGCCGGGCTCGCCTGGACGCTGGCTCTTGCCTCGCTGGTCGCTGCCGTGGTCCTGATGCAGCCGCTGCTCGACGAGGCGAGGCCGCAGTCCGTCACGGCCGGCACGGCCCGCACCGGCGCCGGCGAGACGGGGGCGGTCGAGTGGGCGCCCTGGTCGGAGGCTGCCGTCGAGCGCGCCGTCGCCGACGGCCGAACTGTCTTCGTCGACTTCACCGCGGCCTGGTGCGTGAGCTGCCAGGCCAACAAGAAACTGGTGCTCGAGCGTGATGCCGTGACCTCGGTGATGCGCGAGCGCGGCATCGTGGCGCTGCGTGCCGACTGGACGCAGCGCGACCCGGCGATCACGGCCGCGCTCGCGCGTCATGGCCGCAACGGCGTGCCGCTCTACCTCGTGCTGAGACCGGGCGAACCCCAGCCGCGCATCCTGCCCGAGCTGCTCACTGCCGCCATCGTCCTCGACGCCATCCGCTAGCCGCGCGATGCCGGCGCGATGCCGGCGCAGCCAGACCGTGCGTGCGTGCCACGGAACATCGATCCTGCCGACGACGCCCGACCGCTTCGTCGCTACAATCACGGGCTGATTCGCAAAACGTCGCGCACACGTGCGGACACCGCACGCCTACGGAGCCTACTCACAGATGCCAGTGATCGCAGTCGTGAATCCCAAGGGTGGTGTCGGCAAGACGACGCTCGCCACGAACATCGCCGGCTACTACGCCACCGACAACACGCCGGTGATGCTCGGTGACGTCGACCGCCAGGCTTCGGCCCGCGCCTGGCTCGACCTGCGTCCGGATGCCGCCGCGCGGATCCGCAACTGGGACATCGACGGGAGCGTTGCCCGGCCGCCTCGCGGCGTCACGCATGTCGTCCTCGACACGCCCGCCCAGATCGACCGCAAGCGGCTCGCCGAAGTCGTCCGCATCGCCGACAAGGTGCTGGTGCCCCTGCAGCCGTCGATGTTCGACATCCTCGCGACGCGCGACTTCCTCCAGGAACTCAAGGCCGAGTACGGCAACGGCCGCAAGCTCGCCGACAAGGTCGCGATCGTCGGCATGCGCCTCGATCCGCGTACCCGCGCGGCCGAGGAACTGGGGCGCTTCGTGACCCAGATCGGCGTGCCGGTGGCGGGTTATCTGCGCGACACGCAGAACTACGTCCACCTCGCCGCCCATGGCCTGTCGCTGTTCGACGTCCCGGCCAGCACGGTCAAGCAGGACCGCGCCACCTGGCAGTCGCTGGTGGGCTGGCTGAACACCCACTGACCCCGCAAGTCGTGCGGCGCCAGCGGCCCGTGCTGCCCGCTGCGCCGTCTCCCGGTTCGCGGATCACGGTCCGCATCGTCGAGGACGATGCGGAGCGGCTCATGGTGCGCCGCTCGATCGTCTCGCCGATCGAGCTGGCCCGGGACCGCGGGGCGATGGTCACCGTCTGGCGCCGAGGCGGCGTCGGCTACTGCGCGAGCGCCGACCTGTCGGCCGAGGGACTGGCTCGAGCCGCCGCGATCGCCGATGACTGGGCGGCGATCGTCGAGCGCCACGGGGTGTTCGACGGCCTCGATCTGCGCACGCTGTCCGAGGCGAGGCCGCTGCCCGTCACGGATGCCGTCGCGGGCGAGGCGATGCCCGATCGTGCCGCACTGATCGGACTGCTGCGGGCCGAGTCGCAGGCGATGCGCATCGATCCTCGCATCGTGTCCTGGTCCGCGCAGCTGCGGCTCGTGCAGCGGCGCCAGTCGCTGTGGATCGATGGCATCCAGCGGTCGGAGGAATCGGTCCGGATCGTCGAACCCAATCTCGAGGCGACGGCGGCCGAGGGCGCGGTCTCTCAGACGCGCTCGCTCGGCGGCCAGTACAACGGGTTCTGCAGGCAGGGCGGTTTCGAGGTGATCCGCGCGAGCGGCCTCATCGGCGGGGGCGAGCGCATCGCCCGTGATGCGCTCGCGCTGCTGGCCGCACCCGAATGTCCCGTCGGCGTGCGCGACCTGCTGTTGATGCCCGACCAGATGATGCTGCAGATCCACGAGTCGATCGGCCATCCGCTCGAACTCGATCGCATCCTCGGGGACGAGCGCAACTTCGCCGGCGGCAGCTTCGTGTCGCTCGACATGTTCGGCCACCATGCGTACGGCTCGCCGCTCCTCGACGTGAGCTTCGATCCCGGCGTGCCCGGCGAACTCGCCGGCTATGCCGCGGACGACGAGGGCGAGGCCGCCGCCAAGGTATGGCTGATCCGCGGCGGCGTGCTGCAGCGTCCGCTTGGCGGCGCACTCTCGCGGGCGCGCGCCGCCGCGCTCGGCACGCCGCTCGAAGGGACCGCGAACGCCCGCGCCGTCGGCTGGCATCGGCCGGCGATCGACCGCATGGCGAACCTCAACATCGAACCGGGTGCAAGCTCCTTCGACGAGATGGTCGCCTCGGTCGATCGCGGTGTGCTGATGCGCACCAATGTCTCGTGGTCCATCGACGACGCGCGCAACAAGTTCCAGTTCGGCTGCGAGTGGGGGCAGCTCATCGAGGGCGGCCGGCTGACCACCATCGTTCGCAATCCGGGCTATCGCGGCGTGTCGGCGACCTTCTGGCGCAGCCTCGCCGCGGTCGGCGATGCGGCGAGCGTCGAGGTGCATGGCACGCCGTTCTGCGGCAAGGGCGAGCCGGGTCAGGTGGTGCGGGTCGGGCATGCGTCGCCGCCTTGCCTGTTCCGCGGCATCGACGTGTTCGGCGGAGCAGCCTGAGCATGCGGGCCCTGTTCGATGCCCTCGCCGATGTCGTCGGCACGCAGGCCCGCAGCGGCGAGCTCCTCGTCGCCACGCTCGAGGCCGAGACCTCGGAGTTCATCCGCCTGAACCACGCGCGGGTTCGGCAGGCCGGCCGCCTCGAGCGCGCGCTCGCGCGCCTGCGTCTTGTCGACGGCGACCGTCAGGCGAGCTGCACGGTGACCCTGCCGGGGCTCGGCGCGGGTCGCGACGCGGTCGCGGCTGCGGTCGCCGACGCGGTGGCCGCATTGCGATCGGCGGTGGCCGAGTCCGAGTCCGATCCGCTGCTCGACGTGAACCGGATGGCCGTCGTCTCCGATGACGATGGGCCCGACGCGCCCTTCGATCGGGCCGCCTTCGTCGACGCGGTGGCGCAGGCCGCCGGCGACGCGGACCTCGTCGGCTTCTGCGCGGCCGGCCCGGTGGCCCGAGGGTTCTGCAGCTCCGCCGGCAGCCGTCAGTGGTATCGACGCACCAGCGTCGCGGTCGACTGGTCCATCCATCTGCCCGACGACGCGGGCACGCGCCGCGCGGTGAAGTCGGGCTGGTCCGCGCCGACGCTCGACACGGTCGCGCTCGGTGCCGCGATCGCGCGGTCGCGCGCCGATGCTGCCGTGCTCGCGCGTCCGGTCCGGCGGCTGTCGCCAGGCGACTACCGTGTGCTGCTCGCCCCGCGTGCCCTGGCCGACCTGCTCGAGATGCTCGGCTGGGGCGGCTTCTCGGCACGCGCCCACCGTACCGGGCAGTCGCCCCTGGGTCGGCTCGCGCGAGGCGAGGTGTCGATGTCGCCCCTGCTGTCGATCACCGAGGACCTCGATGCCGGCTTCGCGCCCGCGTTCCAGTCCGACGGCTACCCGCGCCCGCGTCGCGTGCCGCTGATCGAGTCGGGCCGGCTCGTCGATACCCTGGTGTCGCCGCGCACCGCGCGCGAGTTCGGTCTGGTGTCGAACGCCGCGGCCGATCACGAGGCACCGGAGTCGGTCCGCGTGACGCCCGGGACGCTGCGGGCTGACCAGGCGCTCGCACGGCTCGGCACCGGCGTGTCCGTCTCGAACCTCTGGTACCTCAACTGGTCCGATCGTGCCGCGGGCCGGGTGACCGGCATGACGCGCTTCGCGAGCCTCTGGATCGAGGATGGCGAGCCGGTCGGTCCCATCGAGGCGATGCGCTTCGACGACGTGGTGAATCGCGCGCTCGGCGACGCGCTCGAGGCCCTCGGCGACACCTGCCTGAGGATGCCGTCGACCGACACCTGGGACAGCCGCGCGACCGGCGGGCTCGAGGCGCCCTCGGCGCTGGTGTCCGCACTGCGCTTCGCGCTCTAGATTCGGCCCGGCCCAGCCGGCCCGGCGCTCAGCGTGGCGCCGGCTTCGGGTCGGTCACGAACCCGATCTTCGTGACGCCTGCCTGCTGTGCGGCCGCCATCACTTCGGCGATCCGCTGGTAGCGCACCTGCTGGTCCGCACGCAGATGCAGCTCGGGCTGCGGCGCCCGTTGCGCGATCCCGGAGAGCCGTTCGCGCAGCGCCTGCACGTCCGCGAGCGGCGCGTCGTTCCAGAACAGCGCCTCCTTGGCGTCGATCGATACCGTGACCGTCTCGGGCGTCTCCGCCGACACCGGGGCCTGCGCGCTTGGCAGGTCGAGCCGGATCGCATGGGTCAGCAGCGGCGCGGTGATGATGAAGATCACCAGCAGCACCAGCATCACGTCGACCAGCGGCGTGGTGTTGATCTCCGCCATCGGCCGCATCGGGCCGTCCTTCGAGTCGAATCCGCCGAATGCCATGGTGCCGTCCTCCGGTTCAGCGGCCGATCGCCTGCGTCGGCTCGGCAGCGGGCACGGCGGCGCGCAAGGCGTCGCCGTCGCCGCGATCGATCCGGCGTCCGTGGGTGACCAGGGCCAGCAGGTCGTGCGCGAAGCCATCGAGCTCGGCGAGCACCACCCGGTTGATCCGGGTGAATGCGTTGTAGGCGAGCACCGCCGGAATCGCGACCGCGAGGCCTGCGGCGGTCATCACCAGGGCTTCGCCGACCGGGCCCGCCACCTGGTCGATCAGGACCTGACCGCTGCCGGCGATGCCGAGCAGCGCGTGGTAGATGCCCCAGACCGTGCCGAACAGCCCGACGAAGGGGGCGGTGCTGCCCACCGAGGCGAGGAAGGTCAGGCCCGATTCGAGCCGCGACGAGGTCTGGGTCATCTCCTGGCGCAGGACCCGCGTGACCAGTTCGTCCCGGTCGACCGCGCCCGCCAGCGTCGCGTCATCCTGCATGCGCGCGGCGCGCCGGGCCTTGTCGGCCATCGGCGCGAAGACCTGCTCGCGGTCGTCGCGCAGCAGCGTCTCGACGGCCTCGTCGAGCGTGCGTGCCGACCAGAACCGCTCGAGGGCGGCCCGCGCGCTGCGCCGCATCCGCCAGGCCGACCAGGCCTTCGACAGGATGAAGTACCAGCTGGCCACCGACATCGCGAGCAGCAGCCAGGCGACCGAGTGCGTCACCGAGTCGCCTGCCTGCCAGAAATGCATCAATCCGAGCGGACGGTTGTCCATGCCTATCCTTCGAGTCTGAAGACCCACTTCCAGTCGCGATACCACTCCGACACCGCCTGCCCGTCGACCGTGGCCGGGCGGAAGCGCCATCTCCTGACGGTGTCGATCGCCGCACGGTCGAGAGCGGGCGAGCCGCTCGATGCGCGTACCTGCACATCGAGCACGGTGCCGTCCGTGCCGACGTGCACGTCGAGCCTGACTTCGCCCTGCTCGCCCATTCTCCTCGACAAGGCCGGGTACGGCGGCGGCGCGTTGCCGGCCCAGCTGGCATCGACCCGTGGTCCGACACGCCGCGCCGTATCCTGGGCCGCTGTGGCCTGCCCGATCGGACCGGCGGCCGCAGGCGCGGCGGGCGTCGTGCCGGTCGGCGCCGTCGCCGTGGCCGGCGCATCGGCCGCGGCGGCGAGCGCCGGTCGAGAGCCGCCCG
>CAIUGQ010000161.1 GCA_903898725.1 uncultured Burkholderiales bacterium
CGGCGATCTCGTCGAACGGGTTCATCGACATCTTGACGTTGGCGATGTCCACGCCGGTGCCGTCGCTCTTGACGCGGACCTTGACGTTGTAGTCGACCACGCGCTTGACCGGAACGAGAATCTTCATGGGGGTCTCGGGGGGTTGATTCGGGGCTGATGCGGATGCGCGCGATTATAGGCACCGGGGGCGCCGGACGCGCGCGATCATGTCAACCTGGTTGACAAGGCGAGGATAGGCCGCCGACAATCGTCTTGTCAACACGGGTTGACGAGATCAGCCCCGTCCCGGTTCCGACCGCCCCCCCGCCGCCCCATGGCCGCCAACCTCAAGCAACTGCTGCTCGCGCGCTCGGACTGGTTCGCCCGCGAGATCATGAGCGGCGTGCGGCGCAGCGAGTACGCCTACATCACGCCGGCCCAGAGCCGGCTGCTCGCGCACATGGGCGGCAAGCCGACCAGCATGTCGGAGCTGGCGCGGCGGCTGGCGATCTCGCGCCAGGCGGTGCACAAGACCGTGGCCGAGCTGGTGCGTCGCGGCATCCTCGAGATCCGCGACGATCCCGAGCGGCGCAACGCCAAGCTGGTCGTCTACACCGAGCGCGGCCGTCAGGTGAACCGGGCGGGCGCGCAGATCATCGAGCGGATCGAGGAGCGGATCTCGGCGCGCATCGGCCGGGAGCGGCTCGACGAGCTCAAGGCGCTGCTGGCGTCGGACTGGGGCTGACCGGCGTCCAGCGCCGAGCCTTCACCCCGACGGCGCCGCCGGGCCGACGGGCCTCAGTCATCGAGGCTGAGCAGCAGGGCGGCCTCGAAGGCCGACGGCGCCTCGTAGGGCACCCAGTGGCCGGTGTCCGCGATCGTCGTGAAGCGCAGGCCGGGACGGGCCTGCTGCAGCACGGTGCGCGCGCTGTCGGGGTCGCAGCGCACGACCGGATCGAGCGCCCCGTAGATCGCATCGACCCGCTCGACCTCGATGGTGCCGATCGTGTCGCGCGTGATCGGCAGCGCCGCGACCTCCCCGCCGAAGAAGCGCGCACGCTCGACGTTGCCCGCGTGCAGCGCGACCCCGTCGGGATCCTCCGTGCGGGCGGCGACCATCAGCGTGCGGAAGTTGTGGCCATGGATCGCCAGCCGCTCGGCCGGATCGCGGGCGCGCCGCCAGCCGCGCAGGTCCATCCGCGGATCGGGCAGCCCCAGCGACGCGGCCCCGGTGATCACCATCCGCCGCACGCGGCCCGGGCCGCGCGCCGCGATGCAGGTGCCGATCAGCGAGCCGAAAGAGAAACCCGCGATGTCGAAGGCGCGCGCCCCGGGCAGCAGCGTGTCCAGGCCGTCGGCCGTGGCGGCGACGATCCCTTCGAGTCCGCCCGGTTCGGGCGGATCGGCCGACTCGCCGAGCGCGGGCAGGTCACAGGCCCAGACCTCGCGGCTGCGCATCAGCGTGCCGATGTTGCGCGCCCAGTGGTTCCAGCTGCCCGCGCCGCCATGCAGCAGCACCAGCGGCCGCCCCGCGCCCCAGCGGCGCCAGACGAGCTCGCCGGTCCCGCAGCGCGTGCGCACCGTCCTCGCCGAGGCCTCGAGCGCGGCGATCAGGGTCGGCAGCGGCACCGCCTTCGCGGCATCGCCGCCCGGGATCCCGCCCGACGACGCGTCCGGCCCGGTCATCGCAGCCCCGTCGCCATCGGGCTCATCGCGGTCCTCGCGCGCGCCGCGGTCCGATCACAGCCCGCCGCTGACCACCAGCGTCTGGCCGCTGACGTAGTCGCTGTCGGGGCTGCAAAACAGGTAGACCGAGCCAGCGGCCTCCTCGGCGGTGCCGCCGCGCCCGAGCGGGATCATCTGCGACAGCGCCGCGATCCGCCCGGCCTGCACGCCGATCTTCACTTCGCGGCCCTGCACCTCGATCTTGCCGGTGTCGCCTTCCTGAAGCGGCTGGGTGAGCCGGGTCTGGATGTAGCCGAACGCGACCGAGTTGACGGTCACGTTGTAGCGCCCCCATTCCTTGGCGAGCGTCTTGGTCAGACCGTTGATGCCGGACTTGGCCGCCGCGTAGTTCGACTGCCCGGCGTTGCCGTTGACCCCGGAGGTCGACGAGATGTTGACCACCTTGCGCACCACGCGCCGGCCGTCCTTCGCCTCGGCCTCGACCGCGGTCTTCAGGTGCGCGAAGAACGCACGCAGGATGCGGAACGGCGCCTTGAGGTGGACGTCGAGGATCGCGTCCCACTGCTCGTCGCTCATCTTCTGGATGACGCTGTCCCAGGTGTAGCCGGCGTTGTTGACGACGATGTGCGCATCACCGAACGCGTCGAGGGCGGTCTTCACGATGCGCTCGCCGAAGTCGGGGGCCGCCACGTCGCCGTTGCAGGCGACCGCATCGCTGCCGAGCGCGCGGATCAGCGCGATCGTCTCGAGCGCGGGGGCTTCGTCGATGTCGTTGACCACGACCCGTGCGCCGTCGCGCGCCAGGCGCAGTGCGATCTGCTGGCCGATGCCGCGGCCCGAGCCGGTGACGATCGCCACCTTGCCGTCGAGTTGTCCCATGAGTGTCTCCTCGTGTCGTTCGCGTGGGTGTCGACCGGCGGGCCGCCGGTTTGACGGGGCGCGCGGCCGGGTGCCAGGATTCTACCGCCCGAGGAGACACCGGCCCGCGCCGCGCGGCCGCACACGAGACCACCATGACGAACCGCAGAGCGATCTTCGACGACGAGCACGAGCAGTTCCGCGAGCAGGTGAGGCGGTTCTGCGAACGCGAGATCGCGCCCCACTACCGCGACTGGGAGCGCGAAGGCCTGACCCCGCGCGAGTTCTGGCGCAAGGCCGGCGAGGCGGGCGTGCTGTGCACCACGATCCCTACCGAGTACGGCGGCCCCGGCGGCACGTTCCTGCACGCCTGCGTCGTGACCGAGGAGATGGCACGGGTCGGCGCGAGCCTCGGACTGCCGGTCCATTCCGACATGGTGTCTCCGTACTTGATGCACTACGGCAGCGAGGACCTCAAGCAGCGGCTGCTGCCGAAGCTGTGCGCCGGCGAGGTGGTCGCCTCCATCGGCATGACCGAGCCGGGCACCGGCAGCGACCTCAAGAACATCCGCACCTCGGCGGTCCGCGACGGCGACCACTGGGTGATCAGCGGCCAGAAGGTCTGGATCACCAACGGCTTCAACTGCGGCGTGGTCGTCGTGGCCTGCAAGACCGATCCCGCGGCCGGCGCCAAGGGCGTGTCGCTGATCGCCGTCGAGGAAGGCACGCCGGGCTTCACGAAGGGCGCACGCCCGATGGACAAGATCGGTCTCAAGGCGCAGGACACCGCCGAGCTGTTCTTCGACGACGTGCGGGTGCCGGTGACGAACCTGGTGGGCGAGGAGGGCCGCGGCTTTCGCTACCTGATGGAGCAGCTGCCGCAGGAGCGGCTGGTGATCGCGGTCCGCAGCTGCGCAATCCTCGAGACGCAGCTCGAGAACACGATCGGGTACGTGCGCGATCGCAAGGCCTTCGGCACGCCGCTGCTCGACTTCCAGAACACGCAGTTCAAGCTGGCGGAGGCCAAAGCCTACATCACCGCGCTGCGTGCCTTCGTGGACGCCTGCATCGCGGAGCACGTGGCCGGCGGCATCAGCAGCGAGCGGGCGTCGATGGCTAAGCTGGTCGCGACGGAGACGATGGGGCGCTACCTCGACGAGTTCCTGCAGCTGCACGGGGGCTACGGCTACTCGAACGAGTACGGGATCGGGCGGGCCTGGGTCGATGCGCGGGTGACGCGGATCGCGGGGGGGACGTCGGAGGTGCTGAAGAACATCATCGCTCGGGGGCTTTGAGCGGGGGTTCTTCGGGTCTTTGGGTCTTCGTTGCCGGGTTCTCGTTCGCAGGATGGCGCGCGGCGCCGCTGCCCTTCAGGCCGTTGCTTCCTCCCAGGGCCGCACCCCGGGCTTCGCCCGGGGTCCCCGTCTCGCACGGGTGCCCGACGGGCCGGCAAAAAAACTCGCCCGCTGCGCGGGCTCAGAGGGTGTGTACAGAATCAAGCCTGCACACCGAGCCTACTCATCAGGATACGGCCTTCGGCGAGCCAGACCCACGCGGTAGCGGCGGCGATGGACCGGTCGTGATGCATGACCAGGCGGCGCGAGCGCTCATTC
>CAIUGQ010000162.1 GCA_903898725.1 uncultured Burkholderiales bacterium
CGCCAGCGCGGTGCCGTCACCCAGCTTGTTGAACGTCACGGTGATCACGCCGCTCGCACCGACTTCGAGGCTGCTGACCAGCGTCGTCGCGTAGTCGGCGGCGGTGCCCAGGCCCGCGGCGGTGTTGCTGCCCGGGAACGAGCCCGTGGCCATGTACACGTCGGCGACGCTCGCCTTGGCGGCGCCCGCGGCGGTGAAGCCCTCGGTGACCTTCGCACGCACTGTGTAGTCCTGGTACGCCGGGATCGCCACCGCCGCCAGGATGCCGATGATCGCCACGACGATCATCAGTTCGATGAGGGTGAAGCCCTTCTGCACTTGCTTGATCATTTGAAACTCCGTTGGTATCAGTTCCGTGCCGCGACCGCCGCGGTGGACGAGGTGACATAGAGCCACTTCCATGCCAGCGTGACATCGTTCACACCTGATGCAGCCCAGGGGGGACGAACGGACGCGGCGAGGTCCCGAGCGGCGTTCGTCGATGCAACGCTGCGTCGACGAGGTGACGGATCGCGTCACGTGGCGCGCTGCGCAGGTGACGCGATGCGTCACGAACTGCGGCAGCGGAGCGCCGCTATTCGTCGCAGGGCCATGCGAACGGCGGCATTCGCCGGGTGACCGGCGACCTCTCGCACTTGAATCGCAGTCATCGCGTTACCCGGACGGGCACCGGTAGCTTCAGAACTCGAGCACCTGCCCACGCTCGAGCAGTCGCGGCTGCGAGCGCCCCGCCCAGGCGTCGATCTCGCGCGCGATGGTCTCGGCGTCCGACGGCTTGAGGTGGGTGACCAGCACCTGCGGCGCGGTGCGCAGCCGCTGGAGCTGCTCGCCGAGCTCGATCGGATAGAGGTGCTTGGCGACGATCGCGAGATCGCGCTCCTTGTTGGAGAACGCGGTCTCGATGATCAGGTGGCGCAGGTCGCGGATGCTGTTGACCACCCGCCAGAACTCGTCGGTGGGCCAGCTGTCGCCCGAGAACACCAGCGAGCCGGTCGCACCGAACACATGGAAGCCCACCGCCGGCACCGTGTGGTTGGCCGGGATGCTGCGGATCGAGCGCTCGCCGACCGCGACCGTGGCACCGAGCGTCATCGGCTCGAAGACCATCCACGGCCGGTCGTAGTGCGGGATCTCGGTGAAGTCCGGCCAGATCACCCAGTTGAAGATGTGCTGGCGCAGCGCCGCGATCGTCTCGGGCAGCGCATGGACGACGATCGGCTTCGCGCGTAGCGCCCCCACCGAATCGACCAGCAGGGGCAGCGCGAGGATGTGGTCGAGGTGCGAGTGCGTCAGGAACACATGGTCGATGCGCGCGAGCTCGTCGACCGACAGGTCCTCCACGCCGGTGCCCGCATCGATGAGGATGTCGTCGTCGACCAGGAACGAGGTGGTGCGCGCACGCGCGCCGATGCCGCCGCTGCAGCCGAGCACGCGCAGCTTCATGCGATCGGCTCCCGGCTCGACGGGGTCAGCGACGGCGACATCGGCGGGACCATTGCAGGGGCCGGGATCGTGTCCGGCGCCCTGTCCGGCGCTCTGTCCGGCGTCATTTCCGCCGTCATCGCCCCGGCCATGTTCACGGAGGTCGCAGCCATCATGTCGGGCGACGCGCCGTAGCCCATCGGATCGGGCGGCACCGGCTGCCAGACCTTCACCGATTCCGTACGGCCGTAGACCTCCGACTGCGCGACGTACTGCAGCGCGATCGAGCGCACCGCGCGCCGCGTCGCGTCACCGATCACGATCGGCAGGTCGTACTTCTTCGACAGCCCCTCCAGGCGCGACGCGAGGTTCACCGCATCGCCGATCACCGTGTAGGCGCGACGCAGCCGCGAGCCCATGTCGCCGACCCGGACCACGCCGGTGTTGATGCCGATGCCGACCACCAGGGGCGGCCAGCCCATCGCCTCGAACTCGCGGTTCAGGCGCGCCACCTCGCGCTGCATCGCGATCGCGGCGGCGACCGCATGGTCCGCATGTTTCGGATCGTCGACCGGAGCGCCCCAGAAGGCCATCACCGCATCGCCGATGTACTTGTCCACCGTGCCGTTGTAGGCGTGGATCACCTCGGTCATCGCGGTGAGGAAGCGGTTCAGGTAGTCGCGCAGCAGCTGCGGGTCCATGTTCTCCGCCATCCGCGTGAAGCCCCGGATGTCGGCGAACAGGATCGTCAGTTCCTTGTTGCGACTCTCGAGCGGGACGTTGTCCGGATCATGCGCCATCCGCTCGACCAGCTGCGGCGCGACGTACTGTCCGAACAGGCTGATCACCGCCCGCCGCGAGCGGCCTTCGGTGACGTAGCCCGCCACCAGGTTGGTCGCCGCGACCACGATCAGCGCGAGCACGCCCGCGGCGAGCGGGATCACCCAGCCCAGGTTCGCATAGGCGATCGCGTTCCAGGCGAACATCGTCGAGAGACCGACCATCGTCGTGGCCGCGATGCCGAGCACGCCGGCGCTCGCCATCGCCAGTGCCGCCACCCCGCCCACCACCGCGATCGCGATCGCGGCGATCACCTGCGCCTCGGCGGGCTTCGTGCGGATCGTGCCCTCGAGCGCGCCCGCGATCAGCGAGGCATGGATCTCCACGCCCGGGTAGACCTCGCTCACCGGGGTCGCACGCAGGTCGGTCAGGCCCGGCGCGGAGGTGCCGATCAGCACGATCCGGTCGCGGAAGAGCCGTGGCTCGATCCGGCCGTCGAGCACGTCGGTCGCCGAGACATAGCGAAAGCGCGAGGACGACGCACCGCCCCGACCCTGGAACGGCACCAGCGCGGTCGTGCCTTCGGAGATCGGCACGCGCGCCTGCTCGCCGCCCGGACCGAAGCCCAGGCTGTCGGCATGCAGGCCGTCCGAGCGCAAGGTCAGCGGCGCGTTGCCGAAGTAGATGCGCAGCATCGACACCGCGAGCGACTCGTAGAGCTGCCCCTTGTAGTCGGCCAGCAGCGGCAGCGCGCGCACCACGCCGTCCCGATCGACCACCGGGTTGAAGAAGCCGGCGCTGCGTGCGGCGCGCTGCAGCGGCACGACGTTGGCCCCGTAGCCGTTCCAGGTCGTCACCGACAGGTTGCGCTGGCGGAGCACCGACGAGGGCCACACCGACGGCGGCAGCATGCCGGTCGACACCGCCCCCAGCTCGCTCGAGAAGTAGTAGCCCAGCGCCACCGGCGCGCCGGTCAGCGCCCGCATCAGCGGCGGATCCTGCTGCGCATGCGGCTCGGCGAACACCATGTCGAAGCCGACCGCGCGCGCGCCGCCGTCGCGGGTGATGGTCGTGGTCAGCTTCGCGAGCGTCTCGCGCGACCACGGCCAGCGGCCCTGCTCCTTGAGGCTGCGTTCGTCGATGTCGACGATCAGCACGCGGTTGTTGGGCCGCGCGGGCTGCAGCCTCAGCCGCGTGTCGTACAGGTACCGGTCCAGCGTGTCGACCACCGGCAGCGAGACCATCCCGAGCTCGCAGGCGACCGCCAGCACGACCGTCCCCAGGCCAAGGACCAGCCGCCTCGCTCGCATCGAGAGGACGTCGCGCAGCGCCACGGGGTTCGACTCAGGGAGGCGGGTCGGACTGGAAGCGGTAGATCGTGCCGCCGAGTTCGATCAGGTCGCCGGGCCGCAGCGGATGCGAGCCGAGTCCGACCGGTTCGCCATTGACCGACGGGCAGCCGGGTCCCTCGAGATGGGTGATCACCCAGCCGGTGCGCCGATGGGCGACCACCGCCACCTGGCCACTGGCATCGGCGATGCTGACGATCGGGCGATCGAGCCGCAACGTGCTGCCGGCCTGCGGACCCGACAGCACCGCGAGCGCCATCGCGTTGCCGCTGTCCGGCTGCGACGCGTCGGCCGACTCGGGCGGCGCCCGTTCGATCACATAGAGCAGACGATAGACACCGATGTCGATGCGATCGCCGTCGGCCAGCGCGCGCTGCGACACCGGCACGCCGTTGACGAGCGTGCCGTTGCGGCTGCGCAGGTCGTGGATCGTGCTCGTGCCCGCCGAGGTGTGGAGCACCGCGTGTTCGCCCGACACCGTCAGGTCGTCGAGCATCACGTCGTTGAACGGGCGGCGGCCGATCGTCAGCCGAGGCTTGTCGATGACGATCCGCCGGAGCAGCCGGTCGCCGGTGCTGAGCACCAGCTTCGGGATGGCTGCGGTCTCGCGCTGCTGCATGGGTCGGGGTCTGGAAGGCGTCGAAGGGGCAGTGCGCTCGCCGCCGCTCAGTGGGCGAACGGCGTGGCGCCGGCCCCCGCGAGCAGCACCGTCGCATCGTCGGTACAGCCGCGCGCGAGCGCGTCGGCGATCAGCGTGCGGGCGCGCGCCGCGAGCGATTCGGCCGGTGCGGCGAAGGTCGCGGCCAGCAGTGCATCGTCGAGCGAGTCGGTCAGGCCGTCGGAGGCCAGCAGCAGCAGGTCGCCGTCGAGCCAGTCGAGCGTGAGCAGGTCGGCGTGCGGCGGCTCGGTCTCGATGCCGAGCGCGCGTGTCAGGATGCCGCGCGAGGGCAGCCGCCGGACCTGGGCGTCGCTCAGGTGCCCCTCGTCGAGCATGCGCTGGCCGATCGAGTGATCGACGGTCAGGCGACGCAGGCTGCCGCCACGCAGCAGGTAGGCCCGGGAGTCACCGACGTGGGCGACCGTCAGCCGTCCGTCGCGGATCGAGGCGACGACCAGCGTGGTCGCCATGCCGAGGCATTCCGGGCGGCTGTGGGCGTAGTCGACGATCCCGGCGTGCGCCGCGGCCACCGCCCTGAGC
>CAIUGQ010000163.1 GCA_903898725.1 uncultured Burkholderiales bacterium
CGAGACGAACGAGGAGCGGGTCTACACCTTCGCCGAACTGCACCGGGAGGTGCAGCGCATGGCCGCGACGATGCTCGCGCTCGGCGTGGGCCGCGGCGACCGCGTGCTGATCTACATGCCGATGATCCCCGAGGCGACCTTCGCGATGCTCGCCTGCGCGCGCATCGGTGCGATCCACTCGGTCGTGTTCGGCGGCTTCGCATCGGTCAGCCTCGCCAGCCGCATCGAGGACGCCTCGCCGACGCTGGTGGTGAGCGCCGACGCCGGCTCGCGCGGCGGCAAGGTCGTCCCGTACAAGCCGCTGCTCGACGAGGCGATCCGCCTGTCGACGCACAAGCCGGCCAAGGTGCTGATGGTCGACCGCAAGCTGGCGGCCTTCGAGCCGGTCGCCGGTCGCGACGAGGACTACGCGGCGATGCGCGCGGCGCATCTCGACGCACAGGTGCCGGTCACCTGGCTCGAGTCGAACGAGTCAAGCTACATCCTGTACAACTCAGGCACGACCGGAAAGCCCCTGGGCGTGCAGCGCGACGTCGGCGGCTACGCGGTGGCGCTGGCATCGTCGATGAAGCACATCTTCCGCGGCAATCCGGGCGAGACCTACTTCTGCACCAGCGACATCGGCTGGGTGGTCGGACATTCGTACATCGTCTACGGGCCGCTGATCGGCGGGATGGCGACGATCCTGTACGAAGGCACGCCGGTCCGTCCGGACGCCGGCATCCTGTGGCAGCTGGTCGAGCGGTACGCGGTGACGGTGATGTTCTCCGCGCCGACGGCGATCCGCGTGCTCAAGAAGCAGGATCCCGCCTGGCTGAGCAAGTACGACGTCTCGAGCCTCAAGGCGCTGTTCCTGGCCGGCGAGCCGCTCGACGAGCCGACCTCGAAATGGATCGCCGACAGCATCGGCCGTCCGATCGTCGACAACTACTGGCAGACCGAGACCGGCTGGCCGATCCTCACCGTGGCGCATGGCATCGAGGAGACGCCCACGAAGATCGGCAGCCCGGGCCTGCCGATGTACGGCTACGACGTGCGCCTGCTGCACGAGCAGACCGGCGATGAGGTGGGCGCCAACGAGAAGGGCGTGGTGGCGATCGTGCCGCCGCTGCCGCCGGGCTGCATGCAGACGATCTGGGGCGACGACAAGCGCTTCGTCTCGACCTACTTCGACAGCATCCCGGGACGACAGGTCTACTCGACCTTCGACTGGGGCATCCGCGACGACGACGGCTACTACTTCATCCTCGGGCGCACCGACGACGTGATCAACGTCGCCGGGCACCGCCTGGGGACCCGCGAGATCGAGGAGTCGATCTCGAGCCATGCGGCGATCGCCGAGTGCGCGGTGGTCGGTGTGGCCGACGCGCTCAAGGGCCAGGTCGCGGTGGCATTCGCGGTGCTCAAGGATCCGGCGCTCGCGGCGACGCCGCCGCAGCGTCTGGCGCTCGAGGGTGCGGTGATGGCGGTGGTCGACCGCCAGCTGGGCGCGGTCGCGCGGCCGGCCCGCGTGCACTTCGTCAACCTGCTGCCGAAGACGCGATCGGGCAAGGTGCTGCGACGCTCGATCCAGGCGGTCTGCGAGGGCCGCGATCCGGGCGACCTCACGACCATCGAGGATCCGGGGGCACTCGAGGCGCTCAGGCAGACGGTGCGCGGCTGAGGACGCGGCGGGGCCCCTTCGGGGCGCCCGCCAACGACCCGGGCGACTTCAGGGCGGATCAGGCGGATCAGGCCGATCAGGCGCCTTCAGGCGACTTCAGGTGACCTGATGCGGCGTCAGGGCACATCGAGTGCCGGCTCCGACATCGCCGCGACCTGCTCGCGCAGCTCGAGGATGCGGTCCTGCCAGTAGCGGGCCGTGCCGAACCATGGAAAGGCGGCCGGGAACGCCGGGTCGGTCCAGCGCCGTGCGACCCACGCGCTGTAGTGGATCAGCCGCAGCGTCCGCAGCGGTTCGATCAGCTGCAGTTCGCGGCGGTCGAAGTCCATGAAGTCGCGGTAGCCGTCGAGCACCTCGACCAGTTGACGGGTCATGTCCGGTGCATCGCCCGACAGCAGCATCCACAGGTCCTGCACCGCCGGACCGGTGCGCGCGTCGTCGAAGTCGACGAAGTGCGGCCCGTCGTCGGTCCACAGCACGTTGCCGGCATGACAGTCGCCGTGCAGCCGGATGGTGTGCAGCGGCCCGACGCGATCGAAGGCGGCCTGCACGGCGTCGATGCACTGATCGACCACCGCGCGCCAGGCGGGCAGCAGCTCGGGCGGGAGGGCCTCGTGGCGCAGCAGCCAGTCGCGCGGCTCCCGGCCGAAGGCGTCGATGTCGAGTACCGGCCGCTCCCGGAACGGGGCGATCGCGCCGACCGCGTGGATGCGGCCGATGAAGCGGCCCAGCCAGGCGAGCGTCTCGGGATCCTCGAGTTCCGGCGCACGTCCGCCGCGTCGGGGGTAGACCGCGAAGCGCCAGGCCTCGTGATGGTGCAGGGTCCTGCCGTCGACCTCGATCGGCGGGACGACCGGAATCTCGTGGCCGGCCAGCTCGAGCGTGAACTGATGCTCCTCGAGGATCTGGGCATCGGTCCAGCGATGGGGGCGGTAGAACTTCGCGACGACGCTGCCGCCGTCCTCCAGCCACACCTGATAGACGCGGTTCTCGTAGCTGTTGAGCGCCAGCAGTCGGCCGTCGCCGCGCCAGCCGGCGGTCTCCAGCGTGTCGAGGATCCTGCCGGGCTCGAGCAGCGCGAAAGGGTGGGGCGGGGCATCCGGGTCGACGAGCATTGCCCATTCTATGCGCCGGCCGCGGCCGAGCCGCCCCGATGCGACCGGCCGCAGCCGAGCCGCCCGTACACTGGCGGGCGGGTCGCCGGGGCGGCCGGAGGGTATCGGGCTGGATCCGTTCGAACTGAAGCTGCTCGTGCGCGCACTGCTCGTGCCGCCCGCTGCGCCCCTGATCATCGCGGTCGCCGGCCTGGTGCTGACGAAATGGCGTCCCCGCATGGGTCGCCTGCTCGCGGCGGCGGGCGTCGCATCGGCATGGCTGCTGGCCACGCCGCTCGTTGCGGACGGCCTGGCCGCGATCGTCGAAGCCGGGCAGCGTCCGCTCGATGCGGCGGGCTGGCAGGCCGCGCGCGACGGCCCATCGCCCCCGCAAGCGGTCGTGGTGCTCGGTGCCGGCATCGTGCCGGACCGCTCCGCCGGAGCGGGGCGCGAGCGACTGAGCCCGCGCAGCCTCGAGCGTGCGGCAGCCGGCGCGAGGACGGCGCGCGCGACCGGGCTGCCGGTGATGGTGTGCGGCGGCCGCCCGATCGACACCCGCGAGTCCGAGGCGGGCCTGCTGCGGCGCGCCTTGGAGACCGATCTCGGCGTTCCCGTGCGCTGGGCCGAGGACCGCTCGCGCGACACGTCCGAGAACGCGGTCCACGCCGCCGCCATCCTCGGCGCCGACGGCGTGCGGCGGATCGTGCTCGTGACCCATGCGCATCACATGCGCCGCGCCCGGTCCGCCTTCGAGTCGGCGGGCTTCACCGTGCTGCCCGCGCCGCACGATCCGCTCTCCGGTCGGCTGGGCACGCCGGGGCCCCGTGATCTGCTGCCGACGCCGGAGGCCGCGACGGCCTCGAGCATCGCCGTCCACGAGCTCATCGGTCGGACCTGGCAGGCCCTGCAGACAGGCCGCTGAACCGACGCCGGCCGGATCACCCCACGGCCGACAGCGGCAGCGAAGGACGTACACTCACGCCCGCCGCGCGCGGCCTTCGCCCGCCGGTCCAGAGGTGACCCCGACATGGCCCTGTTCGATCGATCGGCGCTGAATCCTGGCGTGCCGCCCCGCGAGGTCGGCGCCTGGGCGATGTACGACTTCGCGAACTCGGGCTACACGACGGTGGTGCTGACCGCCGTGTTCAATGCGTATTTCGTGGGTGTGGTCGCCGAGCGCGCCGACTGGGCCACGCTCGCCTGGACCGTCGCGCTCGCGATTTCGAACATCGCGGTGACACTCACCATGCCGGCGATCGGCGCGTGGGCGGACCTGCATGCGGCCAAGAAGCCGCTGATGCTGGTCGCGACGCTCGGCTGCATCGTGTCGACCGCGGCGCTGGCGCTGGTCGGACGCGGCGACGTGGCGTTCGCGATGCTCGTGATCGCGCTGTCAAACTGGTTCTTTTCGGTGGGCGAAGCACTCGCCGGCGCCTTCCTGCCCGAACTCGCCCGCCCGGAGACCCTCGGCAAGGTCTCGGGCTGGGGCTGGAGCTTCGGCTACTTCGGCGGCATGCTGGCCCTCGGCCTGTCGCTCGCCTGGGTGCTGACGGCACAGGGTCGGGGCGAGACGGCCGAGCAGTTCGTGCCGCCGACCATGTTGATCGTCGCGGCGGTCTTCGCCGCGGCGGCCCTGCCTGCGTTCCTGGTGCTGCGCGAGCGTGCCGTGCCGAATCCGTCGGCGGCGGGGCAGGGGGCAGGCATCGGCGAGGCACTGCGCCAGGTCCGGGACACCCTCGGCAAGGCCCGCCGCTACCGCGACTTCTGGCAGCTGATGCTGTGCGGCGCCGCCTACCAGGCCGGCATCTCGGTGGTGATCGCGCTCGCCGCGGTCTACGCCGAGGAGGCGATGGGCTTCGCCCAGCAGGACACGATGATGCTGGTGTTCCTCGTGAACATCGCGGCGGCCGCGGGTGCCTTCGCCTTCGGGTATGCGCAGGACCGCGTCGGCCACAAGACCGCGCTCGCCTGGACGCTGGTCGGCTGGATCGTGATGGTGGGCATCGCCGGCTTCACCCGCAGCGTCGCGATGTTCTGGGTTGCCGCCGCGCTCGCCGGGCTGTGCATGGGCTCGAGCCAGTCCTGCGGCCGGGCGATGGTCGGCTACCTTGCCCCGCCCGCGCACGTGGCCGAGTTCTTCGGGCTGTGGGCGCTGGCGACGCGGCTGTCCGCGGTCGTCGGCCCGCTCGTCTACGGCCTGGTCACCTGGCTGACCGCCGGCAACCACCGGCTCGCGATCCTCGCGACCGGCAGCTTCTTCGTGCTCGGCCTCGTGCTGCTGCGGGCGATCGACGTCGAGCGCGGCCATGCCGCGGCCCGCGCCGATGCCGCGCCGCCGACGCCCGCATCCCTCTGATCCGATCCACCCCCAAACCCGACTGAGGTAAGACGATGTTCACCAAGACCATGCTGGCCGCCGACGATGTCGCGAACGTGCTCGCGGCTGCCGAGACCGAGGCACGCAGCAACAACTGGGCGGTCACGATCGCCATCTGCGACGACGGCGGCCACCTGCTCGCCATGAAGCGCCTCGACGGCGTGGCGCCGATCTCGGCCTACATCGCGCCCGAGAAGGCGCGCTGCGCTGCGCTGGGCCGACGCGACAGCGGCGTGTACGAGAAGATGATCAACGAGGGACGGGTCTCGTTCCTGTCGGCGCCGGTGATGGCCGGCATGCTCGAGGGCGGCGTGCCGATCGTGGTCGGCGGGCAGGTCGTCGGCGCCGTCGGGGTCTCGGGCGTCAAGTCGAGCGAGGACGCCCAGATCGCGCGCGCCGGCATCGCGGCGCTGGGCTGACGGCTCGGCAGCGCACAAAAGAAAAGAGGAACGCCGAAGCGTTCCTCTGAACGGGACGCCTCGTTGGCTGCGTCCCGAGCGCGAAGTGCAGGCCGCGCGCAGGCGCGGCCATGCACGGTGTCATGCACGCGGCGTGCCAGCGAGCAGAATGTGCTTAGGGATCAGGGGCTTGCGGTCCGAGAGCGGCGGGCGAGGCGCGCGCCGAGCATCGGAGTGTCAGGAAATCCGATGCCCACTTCGTCACGGTCGTGACGGACGCTCCCCGGCGAGCTGCCGGTCGTGCGGGCGCGGCAGCAGCCACAGCGCCACGATCGC
>CAIUGQ010000164.1 GCA_903898725.1 uncultured Burkholderiales bacterium
CCGCCACCGCGTCGGCGTTCGCGCGCACCTCCTGCACGGTCCGCGACAGGTTGTCGCGCATCGCGCGCAGCGCCGCCATCACGCTGTCGGTGTCGCCCTCGCGCAGCGCGATGCGCGTCGTCAGGTCGCCCGCGGCCACCGCGCTCGCCACCGCCTTCAGACCCTCCGGCTCGTCGCCGAGCTGGCGCATCACCCGCGTCACGTACCAGGCAAAGCCGACGAGGCCCAGACCGACACACGTCAGGATGCCGACCACGATCGTACGCGTCATCGACGCCTCGGACGCCACGGCGGTCAGTTCGGCATTGAGGACCGAGCCCTGGCGAGCCTTCTCCGCGGCGAGCGGCATCAGCAGCTGGTTGCGGGCGGGGATGGTCTTGGCGACCAGGAACGCGAAGGCCTCGTCCTTGCGGCCGGCCTGGATCAGCTTGACGTTCTCGGTCGCGACGGCAACGAACTCGCGCAGCAGCGCCGGCATCGGTGCGAACGCGTCCCGTCCCGCCTGGGTCGACATCGCCTGGCCGAATTCGGCGAGCTTCTCCTCCAGGGACGCCCGCTTCTCGCCGATGTCGGCGAGCGCCGCGTTCATCTCGTCCGGCGTGCGCGCGAGGATCGCGTGCCGCATCTGCAGCGACGCGCGGGTCACGTTCAGCTCGAGGTCGGCGATGCGCTGCAGCTGCGGCGCGCGCCTCATGTTGACGTCGTCGGCGTGACGGGCGACCTGATCCATCATCAGCCAGACCGTCGCGGCGACGGCCACCATCGCGACGACGAGCGCGGCGCTCATTGCGTAAAGACGCTGCGCCAGCGTGAATCGGCTGCGTTGCTCCATGGTCCTGATCCTCTCCGGGACGGTGTACAGGTGCGGGACGAAGGCCCGTGCATCGGGCCTGACCTGGACAACGCTAAGGGACACTACGTAGCTGCAATCCGACATGAGGGGCACGAAAACCCGCCATTTCTCGTTCTAAGCCATTCCACGGGGCCCGGAGCCGGATCGCCGGCAGGCGGAATCGCCAGCGCGTGACGTCTCGGGCTGTCAATGTCCACGACAGGCGGACACGAACGGCGGGTGTCCGGACGAGGCAGACGCAACAACGGGTCGGGCCGTCGCGTGGCCCTGACGCGTGGGTCCGAGGCAGGGCCGCTCCGCGGGACGATGCCGAATCGCGTCGCGCGGACGCCTGCGATCTGCACCAGAACGTGGCGTGAAGACCACGAACCTGTCACGAGCGCAGTCGCCAACGACGCCGCGCTGCGCACCGGCAAACCCGCCCGCGGGTCCGGGACGGCCGCGACCGGCATCGCCCCGACCCGGATCCGACGATGCACACGGCTATCCTCGAGGTCCTCGACGACACGCCGAAGCGCCCCATCCGATGACCGACCGCATCCTCGCCACCTACCTGATCGAGACCCCGCTCGACCCGGCGCACGTCGCGCAGGTGCTCGCCGGCGAGCAGAGCAGCGGCACCTTCGTGCGGGTCGCCGGCGAGACCGACGACCTGCGTGCCCGCAGCCGGGCCAGCGTCGAGCACCTCGAGCCGCTGCCCGACGCGCCCACCCCGAGCCTGCCGAACGCCTGGCTCGAGCGCCGCGGCGTGCGCGGTCCGTGGCGGCGCGCGCGCATCACCGTCGCCTTCCCCTCGGCCAACATCGGCCGCAACCTGCCGACGCTGGCGGCCACGCTCGCGGGCAACCTGTTCGACCTCGGCGAGACCACCGGCGTGCGGCTCGAGCACCTGGCGCTGCCGGCCGCGTTCCGTGCGCGCTTCGAGCGGCCGAGCCTGGGTGTCGCCGGCACGCGCGCGGCCACGGGCGTGGCGCACGGACCGCTCGCCGGCACGATCATCAAGCCCAACGTCGGGCTGTCGGCGACGCAGACCGCCGACCTCGTCGACGCGCTGTGCCGCGCGGGCATCGACTTCATCAAGGACGACGAGGTCAACGCCGATTCCGAGCATGCGCCGCTCGCCGAGCGTGTGCCCGCGGTCATGGACCGGGTGCGGCGCTGGCAGGACGAGTCGGGCAAGCGCGTGATGGTCGCCTTCAACATCACCGACGAGCACGACGCGATGCTGCGCCATGCCGAGCTCGTCGAACGCGAGGGCGGCACCTGCGTGATGGCGAGCCTGAACTGGTGCGGGCTCTCGTCGATCCAGTCGCTGCGCCGGCGCACCGGCCTCGCGATCCACGGCCACCGCAACGGCTTCGGCATGTTCGAGCGGCATCCGGCGCTCGGCATGGGCTTCCAGCCGTATCAGGCGATGTGGCGGCTCGCGGGCGTCGACCACCTGCACGTGCACGGCCTGGGCGGCAAGTTCGCGCAGACCGATGCCGACGTCGCGCAGGCCGCGCGCGACTGCCTCGCGCCGCTCGCCGATCCCGCCGACACCGCCGACCGCACGATGCCCGCGTTCTCGTCGGGGCAGTGGGCGGGCACGCTGCCCGCCACCCTCGAGGTGGTGCCCACCGGCGACCTGCTGTTCCTGTGCGGCGGCGGCATCCTCGCGCACCCGGGCGGGCCGGCGGCGGGCGTCACCAGCGTGCGCCAGGCCTGGGCAGCGGTCCACGCCGGCCGCACCCTCGCCGACGCGGCCCGCGACGCGCCCGAGCTGCGCGACGCGATCGCCTTCTTCGGCGCATGAGCGCGCCGCGCCTCGCCTGGGTCGGCGACGACTTCACCGGCGCCTCCGACACCCTCGCGACCCTGGCCACGGGCGGCGCGCGCGCGCTGCTGTTCCTGGACGTGCCCACCGCCGCGCGCCTGGCCGCCGTCGGGCCGCTCGATGCGGTCGGCATCGCCACCGCGGTCCGCTCGATGGCACCGGCCGCGATGCGCGCGGTCCTCGAGCCGATCGCCGACTGGCTGGCGGGCAGCGGCGTGCCGGTGCTGCACTACAAGGTCTGCTCGACCTGGGACAGCGCCCCCGGCACCGGCAACATCGGCGAAGCGCTGCGCACCCTGTGGCGCCCCGCGTACGCCCCCTGGGTGCCGCTGATCGGCGGGCAGTCGAGCCTGGGACGCTGGTGCGCGCACGGGCAGCTCTTCGCGCAGGCCGGCGCGGGCGGGCCGGTCTATCGGATCGACCGGCATCCGACGATGAGCCGTCATCCGGTCACGCCGATGGGCGAGGCGCGGCTCGCGGTCCACCTGGCCGCGCAGGGCCTCACGCCGGCCGGCCGGGTCGACCTGCGCGACCTGGCCGCGGGGGCGGCGGCGATTGATGCGGCAATTCGTGCGGCGACCGAGGACGCGGGCGATGCCCTGGCCGATGACACGGCCGAGCGCGCGTTCGACGCGGCGAGCCCGGCGATCGGCGGCCCGACCGAGTCGCCGCGCACCATGCTCTTCGACACGCTCAGCGCCGCACACCTCGCCGCCACCGGTGCGGCGATCGAGCGCCATGCGCACGGTCGCACGGTGCTCGCGATCGGCGCGAGCAGCGTCGCGCAGGCGATGCTCGCGCACTGGCGGGCACGCGGCGCGCTGCCGGCCGCGGTCGAGCCCGCCATGGCGCGAGCGGCCGTCGCACCCGCGCGCGGGCCGGTCTTCGTGCTCGCCGGCAGCCTGTCGCCGCTGTCGGCGCGGCAGGTGGCGTGCGCCCGCGCGTACGAGCGCGTCGCACTCGACGCCGCGCGCCTCG
>CAIUGQ010000165.1 GCA_903898725.1 uncultured Burkholderiales bacterium
CGGGCGCCGCCGGCCTCGCCCCTACCTACGGCCCGCGCGTCGTGCCCGAGGTGCCCAACGTCGTCGCGGCCCGCCCCGGCACCGTCCCGGGCGACAGTCACTGGCAGACGCTCTTCGTGCTGCACTGCTCGGGCTGCCACCGCGCCGACGGCGCAGGGCACGCAGGCTCGGTGCCCGACCTGCGCGACAACCTCGGTCGGTTCGTGTCGACGCCCGAGGGCCGGCGCTTCGTGCTGCAGGTGCCCGGCGTCGCGCAGGCGCGCATCACCGACCTCGAGGTCGCGGCGCTGACGAACTGGATGCTGCGGCGGTTCTCGCCGGCGACCGTGCCCGCCGACTTCAGGCCGTACGACGCGATCGAGGTGAACGAGGCCCGGCGCGCACGGCTCGCCGACGTGTCCGGCGAACGGCGTCGGATCGTCGCGGCGCTGCGCGAGCAGGGCATCGACGCACGCTGAGCGGACGCGCGCGACGCGCTCAGCGCCCCCCGTCCCGCGGCAGCAGCAGCACGCCCGCCAGCGAGACCGCTGCCATCGCCACGAATCCGCTCGACAGCCCCAGCGCGGCACCGGCCGCCGCGAACGCCAGCGGCCCGACCACCAGCCCCAGGAACAGCGGCACCATCGCCGCCGCCGAGGTCGAGGCGATCTCGGCGGGGTCCGCGCGCGTCGCGACCTCGGCGAGGAACACGCCGTTCCAGCCGCTCGCGCTCAGGCCGTAGCAGGCCGCGAGCGGCGCGAGCAGCCACATCGGCCACTGCGCGCCGAACAGCCCGAGCAGCAGGCCGCAGGCGGCCATCACGAGGCCGAGCGCGCGCAGCACGACGCGGGCATCGCCGGCGCGCGAGGCGACCCAGCCCCACAGCGGCCGCGCGAGCAGCCCGGCGCCCTGCGCGGTGGCCGCGAGCAGGCCGGCACCCGCGAGGTCGAGGTCACGCTCGAGAACGGCCCAGGTCACGAGGAAGCTGTTCACGCAGACCTGGGTCGCACCGAATGCGGCGGCCGCGAGCGACAGGCGCATCAGCCCCGGACGGCGGCGCAGCGGCCGTGCCCAGCCGAGCAGCGCACGCAGCCCCGACGGGGCGCTGCGGGGCGCGCCGGGCACCGGGTAGCGCCGCGCCGGCACACCGAGCGTCGACGCGAAGGCGAGCAGCGCGACGATCACGACGAGCAGTGCCGTGCGCCAGCCCCAGGCCAGTGCGATCGCCGGCAGGCCGAGGGAGGCGAGCACGGCCCCCACCTGCACGCCGGACTGCTTGAGCGAGAAGTAGAGCGGCCGCTTCGGGATCGGCACGTGGTGGCCGAGCAGCTGCGAGGACGGCGGCGTCTCGATGCCCTGGCCGAGGCCGATCACCACCGCGCCGACCCAGAACAGCCACGGCTCGCCGGCGGCCACCGCGAGCAGGCCCGCCGCGCACAGCAGCGGGCACGCGCGCGACACGCGCCACGCACCCCAGCGCGCGACGAGCGCACCGCCCGCGGACGAGGCGAGGATGGCGGTGCCCCAGACGACCGACGAGAACAGCCCGATCGCGGTGGGCGGCAGCGCCATCGACTCGAGGATGCGCGGCGCGAGCGCGGCCACGCCGACCAGCGACAGCGACGCGGCCACGAGGACGCCGCCCAGCCACATCGAGACCGGCAGGCTCGCGCCGCCGGCGGGCGGCTGACCCGCGTCGCGCGGTGCGTCCGGGGTCAAGCGATCTGCGGCCGCATGGCCCCCCTCTGCGAGACCTGCTCGTAGGCGCGTGCGGCCCGGAAGCACAGGTCCTCGCGATGGTTCGGCGCGACGAGCTGCAGCGACAGCGGCAGCCCCGCCGTCGAGAAGCCGCAGCCCATCACGAGCGCGGGCTGCTGGGTGAGGTTGAACGGGAAGGAGAACGGGGTCCACCAGGTCCAGTCGTTCTCGTTGAGCGGCGTCACGCCCGGCGGCAGGTCGGGCATCACGCGGCCGACGTCGAAGGGCTGCGCAGCGGTGCCGGGCGTGAGCATCAGGTCCCAGTCGCCGTGGAAGCGCTGCATCGCGACGGCCAGCTCGCCGCGCGCCTTCTGCGCGTCGAGGAAGTCGTCGATCGTGTAGCGGGCGGCGAACTCGATCGAGCCGCGCAGGCCCGGGTCGAGCTGCGCGAGCTGGGCTTCGGGCAGGCGGTGCAGCAGGTTGCGCGCCGACGAGAACCAGTGGGTCGCGAAGATCCAGGCCGGATCGGGGATGCCCGGATCGACGCGCTCGACGGTGGCGCCCAGCGAGGCGAACACCTCGGCGGCCTTCGCGACCGCGGCCTCGATCTCGGGGTCCACCCACTGCACGTAGCCCATCCGCGGGCTGTACGCGATGCGCAGCCCGCGCAGGTCGGTGCCGAGCGGGAAGCAGCCGGCGCGCGATGCATCACCGGCGAGCGCGGCCGCCCAGCTCCCGGGCGGCGGCGGCAGCGCCATCCAGTCGCGGGCGTCGGGGCGCGCGAGCACGTCGAGCATCAGCGCGGCGTCCTCGACGGTGCGCGCCTGCGGGCCGACGTGCGCGACCGTGCCCATCGGCGACAGCGGCCACGCCGGCACGCGGCCGAAGTGCGCCTTGATGCCGACGGTGCCGGTGAAGGCCGCCGGGATGCGGATCGAGCCGCCGCCGTCGGTGCCGGTGGCGAGCGTGCCCAGGCCCGCGGTGATCGCGGCCACCGCGCCGCCCGAGGAGCCGCCCGGCGTCTTGCCGAGGTGCCAGGGGTTGCGGGTGATGCCCGACAGCGGGCTGTCGGTGCTGCCCCGCCAGCCGAACTCGGGTGTGGTGGTCTTGCCGAGCAGCACCGCGCCGGCCTCGCGCAGCCGCGCGGTCGAGGGCGCGTCGACGTCCCAGGGCTGCTCGGGGTCGGTGGTGCGCGAGCCGCGCAGCGTCGGCCAGCCGCGTGCCAGCAGCAGGTCCTTGACCGAGGTCGGCACGCCGTCGAGCGGGCCGGCCGGCTCGCCGCGCTGCCAGCGCGCCTCGGAGGCGCGGGCATCGCGCAGCGCCGCCTCGTGGTCGACGAGGATGAACGCGTTGACCTTCGGGTTCAGCGCGTCGATGCGATCGAGCACGGTTCGCGTGACCTCGAGGGGCGACAGCGAGCGGTCGCGGTACGACGCGACCAGGTCGGTCGCGCTCAGGTAGGCGATGTCGTCGGCGTCCATGGCGGCGGGTCCGTTCGGAATCGTGGAGGGGGTGAAGTGACGTGGTCGCAGGGTGCGCCGCGTCGCGAATCACACTATCACGGCAGCCCCTGCGCGCCGCGCGCCCGGCTCCGCCAGGCGGAACGGGGCGTCCCTCACGCGTCGGCCCGAAGGAAGGGCAGCACCTTCTCCAGCAGGGCCCCGGGCGCTTCCTCGGGGATGTAGTGGCCGCAGGGCAGGGCCTCGCCGCGCACGTCGGTCGCGATCCGCCGCCACAGCGCGAGCGGATCGAAGCACCGCTGGATCACGCCTTCGGCCCCCCACAGCAGCAGCACCGGTGCGTCGAGCGTCCGGCCCGCGTCGCGGTCGATGCGGTCGTGCTCGAGGTCGATGCCGGCCGAGGCGCGATAGTCCTCGCACAGGGCGTGCGCGCTGCCGGGCAGCGCCAGGCAGCGCTGGTACTCGGCAAGCGCCCGCGGATCGAAGGGCGCGAGGCCGGCGCTGCGGCGGCCCATCACCTCGCGCACGTAGGCCGCGGGATCGGCCTCGATCAGGCGCTCGGGCAGCGGCGCGGGCTGGATCAGGAAGAACCAGTGCCAGTACGCGCGGGCGAAGGTGTCGTCGGCCAGCGCGTACATGTCGAGGGTCGGCGCGATGTCGAGCAGGACGAGGCGGGACACGGCCGCGGGATGGTCGATCGCGAGCCGATGTGCGACCCGTGCGCCGCGGTCGTGGGCGAGCACGGCGAAGCGGTCGGCGCCGAGGGCGTGCATCAGCCGGACCATGTCTGCGGCCATCGCGCGCTTGCCGTAGCCCGCATGGTCGGCGCCGCCGGGCGGCCGCGACGAGTCGCCGTAGCCGCGCAGGTCGGCCGCGACCACGGTGAAGTGGTCCGCGAGCGCGGGCGCCACGCGATGCCAGATCGACAGCGTCTGCGGATGGCCGTGCAGCAGCAGCAGCGCGGGGCCGCGGCCACCGACCTTCGCGTGGATGTCGACGCCGTCGGCCGTCGTGACGTGTCGATCGGCGAAGCCGGGGAACAGCTCGGGCAGGGGCATGCGGGCACCTCGGTGTCCACGCCGACGCCGGCCGCATCGCGCACCGGGGCGCCCGGCGTGGCGGTCGACCGTATCACGGCGGCCAAGATGCGGTGGCGGTGGCGGTGCGATGGAGGGACGGGGGCGACGGCCCGCGCGCCGCGCCGGTGGCGCGCGCCGATCGGCACGTCGCCTTTGCGCGCGCCCCGTGCCCGCATAGACTCGGCGGACCACCCCGCAACAACGAACCCACACGAGGACCTGGACGATGGCGACCATCGCGATCGGCGGCATGCAGCACGAGACGAACACCTTCGCGCCCTCGCCGGCCGACTATGCCGCCTTCGAGTCCGGCGGCGGCTGGCCGAGCATCCAGCGCGGCGAGTCGCTGTTCGAGGCGGTGGCCGGCGCGAACATCCCGGTGCAGGGCGCGATCGACGCGCTGCGCGCGCGCGGCCATGCGCTGGTGCCGCTGACCTGGGCCGCGGCGTCGCCGTCGGCGCAGGTCACCGAGGATGCCTTCGAGCGGATCGTCGGCGACCTGATCGCGCGGCTGCGCGCGGCCGGCCGCGTCGACGGCGTCTACCTCGACCTGCACGGCGCGATGGTCTGCGCGCACGTCGACGACGGCGAGGGCGAGATCCTGCGCCGGGTGCGCGAGGTGGTCGGCCCCGGCGTGCCGGTGGTCGCCAGCCTGGACCTGCACGCGAACGTCACCCGCCTGATGGTCGAGCAGTCCGACGCGCTGGCGATCTACCGCACCTATCCGCACGTCGACATGGCCGAGACCGGCGGGCGCGCGGCGGCACTGCTCGACGCGATGCTGGCCAAGGGCCGCCGCCCCGCCAAGGCGTTCCGCCAGTTCGACTACCTGACGGGCATCCCGTCGCAGTGCACCTTCATCGAGCCCTGTCAGGGCCTGTACGCGCGGATCGCCGACATCGAGCGGCGCCATCGCGCCTCGGTCGATTTCGCGCCGGGCTTCCCGATGGCCGACTTCCCCGAGTGCGGCATGTCGGTGGTCGCGTATGCCGACGACGCCGCCGCTGCGCAGGCCGCGCTCGCCGCGATCGGCGATGCGGTGGCCGCCGCCGAGCCCGACTTCGCGCTGACGCTGCTCGAGCCCGACGAGGCGGTGCGCCGCGCGATGCGCGACGGCGCGCCGGGCGCCCCGGTGGTGCTGGCCGACACCCAGGACAACCCCGGGGCCGGCGGCAACGGCGACACGGTGGGGCTGCTGGCCGCGATGATCCGCCAGCGGGCGCCGGATGCGGTGCTCGGCCTGCTGATCGATCCGGCGAGTGCGGCCCGCGCGCACGAGGCGGGGCAGGGCGCGACGCTGGAGTTCGCGCTCGGGTCGGTGTCGGGCGTGGCCGGCCACGCGCCGCTCGTGGGGCGTTTCCACGTTGAGCGGCTGGGCGACGGGCGCTTCACCTGCACCGGCCCGATGTTCCGCGGCTTCCGGATGCAGCTCGGGGCGATGGCGCTGCTGCGCGAGGAGAAGAGCGGCGTGCGGGTCGTGCTCGCGTCGGTGAAGTGCCAGGCCGCCGACCAGGAGATGTTCCGCCATGTCGGCATCGAGCCGATCCGCCAGCGCGTGGTCGCGCTCAAGAGCTCGGTGCACTTCCGTGCCGACTTCCAGCCGATCGCGCGCGAGGTGCTGGTGGTGCGCTCGCCGGGGCCGGCGCTCGCCGACCCGGTGGAGTTCCCGTGGAAGCGGCTGCGCCGCGGCCTGCGGATGCGGCCGCTCGGGCCGGTGTTCGGCGGCTGAGGCCGCTCAGCGCGGCGGGGGCAGGTCCGCCCCCAGCGCCCGCCGCCACAGCCAGTCGAAGCCGCGTCCGACGTCGCCCCGGAAGCCGACCTGCACGGTCGGCTCGAGCGCCGTCCAGCCCTCGCCGCGCCGCTCGGCGACCTCGAACGAGAACACGTAGCCGGGCTCCTGGCCCATCCTCAGGTCGGTGATCGTCACCCGCTCGCCGCGCTGCGCGAGCGCGAAGAAGCCGCGGCTGAACCGGGCGATGTCCCCGACCGCCCACTGTCTGGCGAGCGCCTGGTAGAGCGGCGTGCCGCGATCGAAGCGATCGAAGCGCATCGCGTCGCCGTCGTCGAGCAGCGAGCGGAAGCCCTCGTGGTAGCCGTCGGGCGTCATCGCGACCACCCGCCAGAGCACCGAATTGAACGGTGTCGGCGTCACCAGCACGCGCTCGGCGGCGATGCCCTGCGCGGCGAGCGCGCGCTCGGCGACGCCGCGCACCTGGTGCTGCGCGACCAGGCCCCAGCCGAGGTACAGCGTGCTCAGCAGCAGCCCCGCCGCGTTCCAGCGCAGGCCACGTTCGATCGGCAGGCGCAGCACCGCGATCACGCCGACCAGCAGCGGCAGGGTGTAGGCCGGGTCGATGATGAAGACGCTGCCGAGGCCGAACGGATGGCTCGAGAACGGCTGCGCGAGCTGCGTGCCATAGACCGTCATCGCATCGAGCAGCGGATGGGTGACGAGCGCCAGCCAGAGCGCCAGCCACCATCGCCGGAACACGGCGCGCTCGCCGTGCACCCGCGCGGCGAGCCAGGCGATCGGCGGCGCGGCGAGCGTCAGCCAGAACAGCGCATGGCTGTGCGAACGGTGCAGCGTCATGTCCCGGATCGGGTCGCCGTGGTCGATGAACACGTCGAGGTCGGGCAGCGTGCCGCACAGGCCGCCCCACAGCGCGGCCTTCCACGGGGCGGTGCGGCGGCCCATGACCGCGACGCCGACGGCGGCGCCGAGCGCGAGCTGGGAGAGGGAGTCCATGGGCTGGATGCTGCCACCGGCTCGCCCGGGCCGGGCGCCCGGCCCCGGGGCTGCGGGGGACTATCGGCGGATCGCGACCGGCGACCGCCGAGGGGCCGGGTCGAAGCGCCCCGCCGAGGGGCGACCGGCGCGGCAGTCCGCCCTTCGGCCCGACCCTCAGGCCTCGCCGCCGAAGCGCTTGATCAGGTTGTCGACGTACTGGTCGACCAGGCCCTCGAACTCGGACTTCACCATCGGCGTGGCGACCGCCTTCATCAGCGCCGGCATCGGCACCTCGACGGTCCCTGCGATCTTGAGCTCGAGCGCGGTCGTCTTCTTGCCGTCGACGAGCTTCCAGCTCCCGCCGACCTGCGCATTGCCCACGCCCTTGACCGGCGTCCACACGATGGTCCCCTTCTTCGCGTCGGATGCGTACTTCGACGCATAGACGGTCTGCAGGCTGATCGTGCCGATGCCGACCTTCTTCATCTCCCAGCGGTAGACGCCGTCGCCCATGTCCACGAGCTGGTCGACCTTGGGAAAGTGCGAGACCGATTCCGGCACGTTCGAGAGCAGCGCGAACACGTCCTTGTACGCGGACTTGACCGAGAACTCGTAGCCCAACTCGATGGGGACGCTGATCGCCATGAAGATGTCTCCTGTGTGATGCGGCCGGTGCCGCCCCCGGGCGGTGCGCGCGGGTCGGCCGTCAGTCTAGCGACTCGGCGCGGCGGCTGGCGAGCGCCGCGCACGGCGCGAACCTCGTCGCCCGCGGTTCCGGGGCCGGCCCGGCGCGCGCGCGAAGCTCGGCCGGCTGCGCCACAATGGCGGCTCACACGGGAGTCGACATGGACGAGCTCTGGCGCTGGCCCGCCACCGCGCTGGCCGCCGCGATCCGCACGCGGCGCATCTCCAGCCGCGAGGCGACCGAGGCCTGCCTCGCCCGCACGCGCGAGGTCAATCCGACGCTCAACGCGATCGTCGAGGTGCTCGATGCCGAGGCGCTCGACGCCGCCGACGCGGCCGACCGCGCGGTGGCGCGCGGCGAGGTGCTCGGGCCCCTGCATGGCGTGCCGGTCACCACCAAGGTCAACGTCGACCAGCGCGGTCACGCCACCACCAACGGCATCGTCGCGTTCCGCGACGCGATCGCCGCCGACGACAGCCCGGTGGTGTCGAACCTGCGGCGTGCCGGCGCGGTGATCTTCGGGCGCACCAACACGCCGGCGTTCTCGTTCCGCTGGTTCACCGAGAACGACCTGCACGGCCGCACGCTGAACCCCTGGTCGCGCGAGCGCACGCCGGGCGGCTCGAGCGGCGGCGCCTCCTCGGCCGTCGCCGCCGGCATGGGGCCGATCGCCCACGGCAACGACCTCGCGGGGTCGGTCCGCTATCCGGCCTACTGCACCGGCGTCTACGGGCTGCGGCCTTCGTTCGGCCGCGTGCCGGCCTTCCTGCCGAGCGCGAAGGAGGAGCGTCCGCCGGGCATGCAGACGATGTCGGTGCAGGGGCCGCTCGCCCGCACCGTCGGCGACGTGCGCCTGGCGCTCGAGGCCATGGCCGCGCGCGATCCGCGCGATCCGTGGTGGGTGCCCGCGCCCCTGCGCGGCCCGGCGCTCGCGCGGCCGATCCGCGTGGCGATGACCACCTCGGTGCCCGGTGCCGTTGTGCATCCGGCGATCGTCCGGGCGATCGAGCAGGCGGGCGCGTGGCTCGCCGAGGCGGGCTATGTCGTCGAGGCCGTCGATCCGCCGCACCTCGGGGAGGCCGCCTCGCTCTGGTCGGCGATCGCCGACACCGAGGTGCGCACGCTGATGGCCGATGCGGTCGCGCGCCTGGGCGACGACGGGCTGCGCACCGCGATGGCCGGCATGCAGCGCGGCTCGGTCGAGCTCGACCTGGAGGGCTACATGCGTGCGATGGCCCGCCGCACGGCGCTCGTGCGCGACTGGTTCGCCTTCCTCGAGCAGCATCCGATCGTGCTGGGGCCGGTCTGCGCCGAGCCGCCGTTCCCCTGGGGGCTGGACACCACCACGCCCGAGAACATGGACCGCGTGCGGTTCGCGCAGGGCCCGCAGTTCCTGGTGCCGGTGCTCGGGCTGCCGTCGCTGTCGGCGCCGCTCGGCATGGTCGACGGCGTGCCGATCGGGGTACAGCTCACCGGCCCGCGCTTTCGCGAGGACCTGCTGCTCGACGCGGCCGAGGTGCTCGAGGCGCGTCATCCGTCGGCGACCCCGATCACGCCGGGCTGGTCGCCGTGACCGCGGCGGCGCCGCTCGCGACGCTGCCGCCCGAGCAGCTCGGACCGGCGGCCTGGTACGGCCCCCACTGGCGCGGCCGCGAGGACTGGGTCGTGCGGCTGTCGGCCACCGACGTCGACGAGATCGAGGCCGCGCTCGCGGCCTGGCCGGCGCGCGCGCACGGTGCGCCCGCACCGACGCATCCGGTCGACTTCCCGCTGCCCAACCTCGGGCCGCGTCTGGTCGCGATGCGCGACGAGCTGCTCAACGGGCGCGGCTTCTCGCTGCTCAAGGGGCTGCCGGTGCGGCGCTGGAGCCGCCAGGAGGCCGCGATCGCCTTCATGGGCCTGGGCACCTACCTCGGGCGGGCGCGGCCGCAGAACGCCGCCGGGCATCTGCTCGGCCATGTGCGCGACCTCGGCCTGTCGTCGGACGATCCGACGGTGCGCATCTATCAGACCCACGAGCGCCAGACCTTCCACACCGACTCCTGCGATGTCGTCGGGCTGCTGTGCCTGGCCAATGCGCGTCGCGGCGGCGACTCGATGCTGGTGAGCAGCACGACGATCTTCAACGAGATGCGCCGGCGCCGGCCCGATCTGCTCGCACGGCTCTTCGAGCCGCTCGCCACCGACCGCCGCGGCGAGGTCCCGGCCGGCATGAAGCCGTACTTCGAGATCCCGGTGTTCAGCTGGCACGCCGGCCTCCTCACCGCGATCTACCAGCGCCAGTACATCGACAGCGCGCAGCGCTTCCCCGAGGCACCGCGCCTCGGGCCCGAGCACATCGAGGCGCTCGACCTCTTCGATGCGCTCGCCGAGGACCCGGCGCTGAACTTCCGGATGCGCCTGGAGCCGGGCGACGTGCAGGTCGTCCACAACCACACGCTGCTGCACGACCGCACCGCCTTCGTCGACTGGCCGGCCCCCGAGCGGCGCCGCCACCTGCTGCGGCTGTGGCTGGCGGTGCCCGGCGCGCGCCCGCTGCCCGAGGTGTTCGCGCAGCGCTACGGCAGCGTGACGGTGGGCGACCGCGGCGGGATCGTGGTGCCGGGGATGGTGCCCTGCGTGCCGGCGGGCTGAGCGACTGACCGCCGGCGCGGCCGTCGCCGTGCCGGTCGCCCGACCGTGACACCGAGGGTGCGCCAGCGCCCGACTGCACCGGGGCCGCCGCGCACGCGGGCCGTAAGGTGGCAGGCCCGCCACCGAGCCGGATCGCCATGCCCGCCGCCCTGCCAGACCTGCCCGACGACCCGTCCCACGCGTCGCAGCACGATCCGCAGCACGATCCGCTCTCCCGCCGCATGCGCGCGCTGCGGCGCTCCGACGTGCGCGACCTGCTGCGCCACGCCGGCCTGCCCGACATGATCTCGCTCGCCGGCGGCCTGCCCGCGGCCGAGCTCTTCGATGTCGAGGGCCTGCGGGCCGCGACCCTCGCCGCGCTCGACGACACCCCCGCGGCCGCGCTCCAGTACGGCATGACCGAGGGCCAGCCGGCCCTGCGCGAGGCGATCGCGGCGCTCCTGGGCGAGCGCGGCATCGTGGCCGGGGCCGACGACCTGGTGATCACCGCCGGGTCCCAGCAGGGGCTCGACCTGGTGGCGCGGGTGCTGCTCGACGACGGCGATGCGGTGGTCGTCGAACGGCCCTCGTACCTGGCCGCACTCCAGGCCTTCGGACTCGCGTCGCCGCGCTGGTGCACGATCGGCGTGGATGCGCACGGGGGCCGCGTCGAGGACCTCGACGCGGCGTGCGCGGGCCTGCGCCCCAAGCTCGTCTACGTCGTGCCCGACTTCGCGAACCCGACGGGCGCCTGCATGTCGCTCGAGCGACGGCGCGCGCTGGTGCGCTGGGCGGTGCGCCACCAGGTGACGGTGCTCGAGGACGATCCGTACGGCGCGCTGCGCACGGGCGGCGCGCCGATCCCGTCGATCGCCGCGCTCGCCGCCGAGGTGCCCGGTGCGTCGAACTGGATCGCGCAGGCCTCGACGCTGTCGAAGACCGTCGCGCCCGGCCTGCGGGTCGGCTGGCTGCGGCTGCCGCCCTGGCTGCGTGATGCGGTGGTGCGTCTCAAGCAGGCCGCCGACCTGCACACCTCGTCGCTCGCGCAGGAAACGGCGCGCCACTATCTCGCGTCGGGGCGGCTGCCGGCGCGTCTGGCGATCGTGCGCGCCGAGTACGCGCGACGCCGCGACGCGCTCGCCGAGGCGCTGCAGTCGGGCTTCGGCGATCGCCTCGCGCTGCAGGTGCCCGAGGGCGGCATGTTCCTGTGGGGCCGCTTCACCGACGGGACCGACACGCGCGCGCTGCTGCCGCATGCACTCGAGCGCGGCACGATGTTCGTGCCGGGCGATGCCTTCTTCGTCGACGCGGCCGATGCCGCATCGTTGCGGCTGAACTTCAGCGCCGCGCCGCCGGACCGCCTGCGCGAGGGCGCGCGGCGTCTGCGCGATGCGCATGCGGCGCTGCACGCGCGCGCCGCAGCGGCCTGAGTCAGGCCCGGGCCCGCACGCACCCGGCCGGCAGCGCCATCGACCAGGCCTGCACCATGCCCGCATCGGCCAGATCCTGCACGAACGCGGTCACGCCGAAGCGCGCCTGCGCGTCGCCGCTCGCCGCGAGCGGCGCCGAGTGGACGGCGCGCCCCTGGCCGTCGAAGGCCAGCGGCCCGTCGAGCCGCAGCGCGACATGGTCGTGGCGCAGCGTCTCGCCGCGGTTCTCGCCGGCGCTGACCGCGGACTGCAGGCCGCTGCGCGTGAGCGCGACGAACAGCGCCGGGCGCCGCGCCGCAGCACCCGGCATCAGCGTTGCATCCACCCTCAGCACCGGTGCGTCGGGCGGGCCGTCGACGGCGATCGCGATGCGTGCGCCCGCCGGCTTGCGCTGCAATTCGGCAAGGCGGCGCTCGAGCGCCACTGGATCGTCCCAGCCGCGCCACTCGCGTCCGTCGACGTACACGCCCGGCGTGTAGACCGTGCGACCGCCGCCCGCCGCGGTGAGCCAGCGTTGACGTTCGCCGAACGCCACCTGCGCGAACGGGTCCTTCCAGCCGATGTAGTCCCAGTACCGCACGTGCAGCGACAGCGGTGCGATGCGCACCGGCTCGCGCGCCGAGACGCGCGACAGCCAGCGGTCCGCCGGCGGGCAGGAACTGCAGCCCTCGGAGGTGAACAGCTCGATCAGCGCCACCGTGCCGGACGGCGAGTCGCTGCGGCACGGGGCGGCCTGCAGCGGGGCATGGACCAGTCCGGCACCGGCTGCGCCGGTCGCGAGCAGTCGCTTCAGGGTGTCGCGTCGGTCCATCGGGCGGTCCCGGGCGGTCGTTGAACGAACCTGTCCGTCGCGGCCCCGTGCCCGGGCTGACACCGGGGCCGTCCCAAGTTCTCGGGCCTCGGGCCTCAGCCTTCGGGCCCC
>CAIUGQ010000166.1 GCA_903898725.1 uncultured Burkholderiales bacterium
GGCCATAAGGCGAGCCGTATCCGGACCCGTCGTAGCCGCCCTGCCCGCGGCGGCCGCCCTCGGCCCGCCAGCGCTCGCGCTCGGCCTCGAGCTGCTGGCGCAGTTCCTGGCGCCGCGCCTGCCGCTCCGGATCGTCGTCGCCGCCGCGCGCGTGGGCGCCCGTCGCGACGAGCATCGCGAGGGCGAACACGAGCATCGACATGCGCGGCAGACGAGGAGACACCCGGCACCTCTTGGGCGTGGGGCTTGGAGAACCCGATTCTAGTCGGCGCCCGTCCAACCCGCCCGGGGGCGCCGTAATCGGTGCAACGCGGTGTAACCGACGGTCGGCCACCCCGCCACGCCGGTACCGGCCGGGACGTATCATCCGTCGACATCCACCCCTGCGCCCGCCGCCGATGAGCACCTCGCCCAAGCGTTTGCTGGTTGTCGACGACGACCCGAAGCTGCGCGACCTGCTCCACCGCTACCTGACCGGGCAGCAGTTCGAGGTCGCGCTGGCCTCCGACGGACCGTCGATGAACCGCCTCCTGCAGCGGGAGCCCTGGGACCTGATCATCCTCGACCTGATGCTGCCGGGCGAGGACGGCCTGTCGATCATCCGCCGCCTGCGCGGCGCGAACGACCGCACGCCGGTCATCATGCTGACCGCCAAGGGCGACGACATCGACCGGATCGTCGGCCTGGAGATGGGGGCGGACGACTATCTGCCCAAGCCGTTCAACCCGCGGGAGCTGCTCGCCCGGATCAACGCGGTGCTGCGGCGCCAGCCACCGCCGGATGCCCCCGGCGCGCCGGCCACCGACCTCGGCGAAGTCCGCTTCGGACCGTTCGTCTTCGATGCGGCCATGCGCACGCTGACCCGCGATGGCCTGCCGGTCCCGCTCACCAGCGGCGAGTTCTCGGTGCTGAAGGTGTTCGCGCGTCACCCGCGCTCGCCGCTGTCCCGCGAGAAGCTGATGGTCCTCGCCCGCGGCCGCGAATACGGCGCCTTCGACCGCAGCCTGGATGTCCAGGTGTCGCGACTGCGCAAGCTGCTGGAGACCGACCCGGCGAACCCTCGCTACATCCAGACCGTCTGGGGCGTGGGCTACGTGTTCGTGCCCGACTGAGACCGTGCAAGCGACTCCCGTCCGGCTGTCGCTGTTCTGGCGGACCTTCCTGCTGATCGCCGCGGTGGTCGTGGCGAGCCTGCTCGCCTGGCTGCAGCTGTTCCGCGCAGCCGAGCTCCAGCCGCGGGTGGAGCGCTTCGCCTGGGAGATTGCATCGATCGTCAACCTCACGCGGGCCGGGCTGCTGAGCGCGACCGGCACCGCACGGATCGACCTGCTCGGCGCCCTCGCCCGCAACGAAGGCATCCAGGTCCTGCCCGCAGAACCGACCGACCGGGTCGCGGCCTGGCCCGACGCACGCTTCGGCGCCCCGTTCGAAGCCAAGCTGCGCGAACTCCTCGGCCCGGAGACCCGAGTCGCGGCCTCGGTCAACAACGACACCGGCCTGTGGATTCGCTTCGAGATCGACGACGATCCCTACTGGATGCTGCTGGATCCCGCCCGGATCGAGCGACAGGCGAACCGGAACTGGATTGGCTGGATCGGGATCGCGGTCGCGCTCGCGACGGCGGGGGCGCTGCTGATCAGCCGGGTCGTCAACCGTCCCCTGGCCGATCTGGCGAAGGCGTTCGAGCGGCTGGCCCGGGGCGAGGCGCCGGTGCCGCTGCGCGAGGATGCAGCGACGGAGCTGGCCGCGGTGAACCGGCGCTTCAACCGGATGGCCGCCGACCTGGCCGCGCTCGAGCAGGACCGCGCCGAGGCGCTGGCCGGCATCTCGCACGACATCCGCACGCCGCTCACGCGGCTGCGGATGGAGATCGAAATGTCGCCGGTGGACACCGCGACCCGCGACTCGATGGCCGACGAGATCGACCGGATCGATGCGATCGTCCGCCAGTTCGGCGAATTCGCCCAACCCGCCTCGGCACGACCGCCCGAGCGCGTCGACGTCGCGCTGGCGCTGCGCTCCGTGCTCGACGGCTTTCGCAACGGGCCCGACTCGGACGGGCTGGCGCTCGTCGAGACGGTTCCGCCCGAGGCCACCTGGCTCGGTGCCCCGACGGCACTCGAGCGGATCGTCGCGAACCTGGTGGAGAACGCACGGCGCTATGGGGTCGGCCCCGACGGCGTGGCCCGCGTCGAGGTCGATGCCCGCAGGGTCGGGCGCGGCCTGGAGCTGCGGGTGCGCGATCACGGCCCTGGGGTGCCTGCGGATCAGCTCGACCGACTGACCCGCCCGTTCACCCGCCTCGACACCGAGCGCAATCGGCACGGCGGCTCAGGGCTCGGCCTGGCGATCGTCGCCCGTCTCGCACGCCGCCATGCCGGCGAACTCGTGCTGGAGCTCCCGCCCGACGGCGGACTGCTCGCGCGGGTCCGGCTGGCCGACGCGACCGTCTGAACCGCGCGTCATCCTGTCGGGTCGCCGTCGGCGCCCGCACCTGGCGGCTGCAGGGACAGGCGCCCGCCGACGGACGCGGCCTGCTCAGCCCGCCCGCATCAGCATCACGACCGCCTGGGCCGAGATGCCCTCGCCGCGGCCGGCATACCCCAGCCGTTCCGAGGTCTTGGCCTTCACGTTCACGTTGGCGGACGGGAGCCCGAGATCGGCGGCGATGGTCTGCACCATCGCCGGCACGTGCGGCGCGAGCTTCGGTGCCTGCGCGACCACGGTGCAGTCGACGTTGGCGGGCGCCCAGCCCGCCGCCAGGACACGCGCCAGCGCCTCGCGCAGCAGCACGCGGCTGTCGGCGCCGGCGAAGCGCGGATCGGTGTCCGGGAAATGCCGCCCGATGTCGCCGAGCCCGGCGCCGCCCAGCAGGGCATCGGTGATCGCGTGCAGCAGGACGTCGGCATCCGAATGGCCGAGCAGCCCCGAGTGGTGCGGCACGGCGACGCCTCCGATCACCAGCGCCCGACCGGGGACCAGTGCATGCACGTCCCAGCCCTGCCCGATCCGCCAGGGCGGCCCGGTGTCGCCGGTCGGTGCAGCGGGTCCGAGACGCTCGCGCATGGCGTTCAGATCGTCCATCGTCGTCACCTTGAAGTTGCGCCGCCCGCCCTCGACCAGACGCGGTGTGCGGCCGGTCGCCTCGATCGCGGACGCCTCGTCGGTCACCAGGTGGTGGCGCTCCAGCGCGTGACGAAGGGTGCCCAGCGGGAAGACCTGCGGGGTCTGGGCGAGCCACAGGCCCTCGCGTTCGACCGTCGTGACCGCACGGCCGGCACCGCCCCGCTTGACCGTGTCGGCGATCGGCTGGGCCAGCAGCCCGCCGACGCGGTCGTCGACGATCGCATCGCGCAGTCGCTCCAGCGAAGCACGCTCCACGCCGGGGCGGGCGGCGTCGTGCACCCAGACCCAGTCGGTGTCGCTCGCGCCGTGTCCGTCGGCGAGCGCCCCCAGCCCGCCGAGCACGCTGGCGCGCCGCGTGTCGCCACCCACCGGCACGACCGTGACGCGCGGCCCCTGCAGGCCCGGCAGCGCTGCGGCGAGCGTGTCGCCCGGCGAGACCACCACCAGCACCCGCTCGAGCCAGTCGCAGGCGAGCAGCGCATGGACCGTGCGCTCGAGCATGGTCGCGCCGCCCAGATCGAGGTACTGCTTGGGCCGGTCGGCGCCGAGTCGGGTGCCTGTCCCGGCAGCCGGGACCACCGCGAAGTGGCGGACCGGCATCGCGGCGTCGGTGGACTCGGTCATCGGGGGGCGGGTGGTCGCGAAAGCTACAATTGTACGTTTTGCACCGTGCACGCCCCCGCTTGAACGCCTCCTCGCCTGCCGCGCTCGCCGCCGCGCCCCGACTCCCCGACGCCGCAGCCGGTCTGCCCGAGCCCGTCCCCGGCACCGTCAGCACGCTGCCCCCGACCTATGGCTCGGGCGATGCGCTGCTGCTGGCGGCGCTCGCGTCGCGCCATGCCGCGCAGGGCCGTCTGCTGGTGGTGGTGAGCGCCTCGGCGCTCGACGCCGCACGGCTCGCCGACGAGACGCGGTGGTTCGCACCGTCACTGCGGGTCCGCGCGCTCGCCGACTGGGAGACGCTGCCGTACGACGCATTCTCGCCGCACCAGGATCTGGTCTCGGACCGGCTCGCCACCCTGTTCGAGCTGCAGGGGCGACGTGTGGACCTGCTCGTCGTCGCGGCGACCACCGCGCTGCACCGCCTGCCGCCCGCCTCGTTCGTCGCGGGCCACACC
>CAIUGQ010000167.1 GCA_903898725.1 uncultured Burkholderiales bacterium
ACCGAGGGCTTCACCGCCGCAGGCGCCGCCAAGGCGAGCGTTGCCGACGTGTACATGGCGACGGGCTCGTTCCCGGGCAGCAACACCGCCGCGGGCCTGGGCACCGCCGCCGACTACGCGACGACGCTGGTCAGCAGCCTCGAGGTCGGTGCGAGTGGCGTGATCACCGTGACGTTCAACAAGCTGGGTGACGGCACCGCGCTGGCGTCGGGCAAGCAGATCAAGTTCACGCCGACGGCCACCTCGGTCGGCTCGATCAACTGGGCCTGTGCCGGCGGCGCCACCGCGCTGGACGCGAAGTACCGCCCGGGCAGCTGCCGCTGACGAGGAGGGCGGCGCGGGTCCGATGCCTCGCCTCGAGGTGTCGCCCGCTCCGCCCGTCCGCCGCCCGAGGGCCTGCATCGCAGCCCCGGGACGCACGAAAGACCGCACCATGATCAAGCCCACGCAGAACGGCTTCACCCTGATCGAACTGATGATCGTCGTGGCGATCGTCGGCATCCTGGCGGCGGTGGCGATCCCCGCCTACCAGGACTACACGGTCCGCGCGAAGGTCGCGGAAGGCTTCGCCGCCATCGGCGCGGCCAAGGCGAACGTCGCCGACGTGTACATGGCGACGGGCTCGTTCCCGGGCAGCAACGCCGATGCGGGCCTGGGCACCGCGGCCGACTACGTCACCTCGCAGGTCAACAGCCTCGAGGTCGGCGCCGGCGGCACCATCACCGTGACCTTCAAGAAGCTGGGCGACGGCACCGCGCTGGCGTCCGGCAAGCAGATCCTGTTCACGCCCTCGGCCACGGCGGCCGGCGCGGTCAACTGGGCCTGCGCAGGCGGCGCCACCCCGTTGTCGGCGCGATACCGTCCGGGCAACTGCCGCTGATGCGTCCCGCCTGAACACCGTTCTTCCCGCCGCGGATGCGGCGCTTCTCCAGAGGGCCTCCGGGTGCTCCGCCGACTGATCGACGCGCCGGGTTCCACCCGCGCAGCGCGGGCCGCAGGACTCGCAGAGGCGACGCCGACAGCGCTCGGCCGCGAGCTCGCGCTGCCCATGACGCTGCCGTCGTGGCTGGTGCTGCTCGCGGCGATCGTCGCCTGCCTCGGCTGGACGCTCCACGCCGGTCCCGAATGGTCGTGGGACCGGATGCACTACCACGAGTACGCCGGCTGGCAGGTGCTCGAGGGCGCGCTCGGGCGCGGCTTCATGCCCGCCGGGGGGCAGACCTTCCTGAACCCGGTCGCCTACCTGCCGGCCGCGCTGCTGGTCCGGGCCGGGGTCGGCGAACTCGGTGTCTCGCTGGCACTCGCCACGCTCCACGCGGGCTGCGTGTGGGCGGTCTGGCTGGTGTCCCGCCGCGCGCTGGCGCGGGTCGGTCCCGACGTGGACCGTTACGCGGCGGCGGCGGCGATCCTCGCGTTCCTCACGCCGGTCTTCCTGCTCGAGGTGGGCGCGACCTTCATCGACGTGACCACCACGCTGCCGCTGCTCATCGGCGTGGCCTGTGCGCTGCGCACGCTCGATGCCCGTGACGCCGGCCGCTGGGCGCTCGTCGCCGGACTCGCCTTCGGCCTGTCGGCGGGCCTGAAGCTGTCGAATGCGCTGCCCGCGCTGGCGGGCACGGTGCTGGTGCTGTGGGCCGCCGGGCTGCGTGATGCGCCGAGGCGCCTCGCGGGCTACGTCGTCGGTGGCGCGCTCGGCACGCTCGTCGGCCACGGCTGGTGGAGCGCGCAGCTCTGGGCCGAGTTCGGGAATCCGCTGTTTCCGCTGTTCGGCGGCCTGTTCGGCACCGCGACGGTCGCAACCGGCCCGGTCGTCGAGGCGGCACCGCTGGTCGAGGCCGCACCGCTGGCCGATCCGCGCGGGCCGTTCGCGGCGCTGCTGGACCCGCTGCGCATCGCCGGCTCGCGATTCACGCCGCGCGACCTGATGGACTGGCTGAGCTTCCCGCTGCGGATCGCCGATCCGGGGCTGGTGCCGAACTACGCCTACATCGAATCGCGTCAGCCCGATCCGCGGTTGCTGTTGCTGGCCGTGCTCGGGCTCGGCGCGCTCTGCATGCAGGGCTGGCGTCGGCTGCGCGCCCGTGCGAGCGGCGTCGCCACACGCGTACCGTCCGCGCTGGCGGCGCTCTCGGGGTTCTGGCTCGTGTGGTACGTGCTGTGGACGCTCTCGGCGTCGAATGCCCGGTACGGGATCGGGCTGCTGATGCTGGCGTCACCGCTGATGGTCGGCGCGGTCACGGTGCTGTGGCGCGCGCCCCGGGTGCGTGCGACCGTGATCCTCGGGATGATCGCGGTGCAGGCCGTCTGGGCCCTGCTCGTCTCGGATCCGCGGTCGTCGCCCGTGCCGGTCTCATGGGACGACGACACGCTGCGCATGGAGGTGCCCGCCTCGCTTCGCGAGACGCCGACGCTGTTCGTGACCCGCTTCGCGATGTCGTGGTCGATGCTTGCACCGCACGTGCATCCGGCGTCGAGCTTCGCGAACCTCGGGTCGATCTGCGAAGGCTGCGACCGGTGGCGAGGCGCCGACGCCGCCCGCCGCGTGCTCGATGCCTGGGGAGATCGGGCCCGCCTGATCGATCCGGCGCTGACGGTGGTCGACGGCCGCGCCCAGGTGGCCGCCGAGCAGCGTGCCGGGATCGATGCGTGGCTCGCGTCCTACGACCGGCGCCTAGACACGAGCGCCTGCGAGGAGGTGCCGATCGATCCTAACCCGACCCGCATCCGCATGAAGGTCACCAGTGCGGACGGAAACTGGAGCCTGCGGGGCTCCGACCGCCTGTTGAGCTGCCCGATCGTCGCCGACCCGGGCGCCGCGGAGCGCGTGGGTGCGATGGCCGCACGGGTCGACGACGTCTACGAGCTGGTCGAGCGGCAGTGCGCGAAGGTGCTCGGTCCCGCGGCGGGCTCGACCCGATGGCTGGGGCAGGGCGTCTGGATGCGCGTCTACGTCAATGCCGGGCTGCAGGTCCTCGTGAACGGCGACCGCCTGTTCGCCTCGACCGAGACCGGTCGTTCGATCCCGCTCGGCTCGCTCGCCGCAGTCAGGGACGGGACGCGTCCGATCGACTGCACATCGCTCGCGTCGACGCATCGCGAGCTCGATCGGGTGGCCAGGAAGCAGCGCAGCGACGCGAACGCGGCGACGCTCAGCTTCGATGGCCTCGTGCCGGTGGTGCCTGCGGCCCCTGCGGCCCCCGCTGCGCCGGTGGCGCGCTGACCGGTCGGTCGGTGGCGCCTGGGGCCGTTTCCCGTCCGCATCGTCGCGGCACCGTCCGTCACGGCCATCGCGGCGTCTGTCCGTCCGGCGCCGGGCGACCGCTCTGACTTCGTATCCTCACCGGGCGGCCGAGGCGCCGACCCTGAGCACAGGCCACGAGGATCGAGGATGAACGCACCGGACCGCGTAGCGGTCGTGCACGAGGCAGCGAGCGACCGGGCGCACGGCGGACCGGCGGGCCCGTGGCTCGTCTTCGACGATCGCTGGATCGCCGATCACGGCATCGGCCGCGTCGCCCGCGAGTGGCTCCGGCTCGGGTCCGGCTGGCGCCGCCTGGGTGTGGGGCCGAGCCCGGCGAGCCCCGCCGATCCGATCTGGCTCGCGGCGAGGCTGCGGGACACCGAGCTGCCGTTCTTCAGTCCAGGCTACAACGCGCCGATCGCCAGCCGCCAGCCGTTCTTCATGACGGTCCACGACCTCTGCTACATCGACGCGGCGCGGCACACCGGCGTGCTGCGACGCCTGTACTACGGGACCGTGGTGCGTCGGCGCTGCGATGCGGCGCACGGTGTGTTCACCGTGTCGGCGTTCTCGCGCCAGCGGC
>CAIUGQ010000168.1 GCA_903898725.1 uncultured Burkholderiales bacterium
CCATGGCCTTCGCGGCCCGCGCACGCCGCGCCACCGTCCCGATGACCGGGCACGGCGGACACGTCGCCTCCCTCGGCTCCGGCCGGCTCCGGGCGCTGCCCGTCGCGGCGCTCGCGCTGGCGCTGGCCGCGTGCACGGTCACGCCGACTCCCGCCACCGATGTCGAGCTCAAGGCACGGACGACCGAGGACGTCTCGCGGATGTTCGTCCGCCAGGAGCCGATCCGGGGGCCGATCACCTACAGCGAGGCGGCGGCCCGGGCGCTCAAGTACAACTTCGACGTCCGGCTGCGCGCGATGGAAGGCGCGCTCGCCACGGGGCAGCTCGACGTCGCGCGCTGGGACATGTTCCCGCGTCTGCTGGTGAACGCGGGGTACTCGACGCGCAGCGCCGGCGACGGCTCGCGGACGCAGACGGTCGAGACCGGCCTGGAGAGCGCCTTCCACCAGACCTCGTCGGAACGCACCCGCTCGATCGCGAGCGCCGAGTTCTCCTGGAACGTGCTCGACTTCGGTGTCTCGTACTACCGGGCCCGGCAGCAGGCCGATCAGGTCCTGGTCATCGAGGAGCGCAAGCGCAAGGTCGTCCAGAACCTGCTCGTCGACACGCGCAACGCCTACTGGCGCGCGCTCGGTGCACAACGCCTGTCGGGCCGCATCGACGGGCTGATCGAGCGCAGCAACGCGGCGCTCGAGCGGGCGCGCGGCATCGAGAAGCAGGGCCTGCTGCCGCTCCCGCAGGTCCTCGAGACACAGCGCCGACTGCTCGACGCGATCCTGCTGCTGCAGTATCGCCGCCAGGAGCTCGAGCTGGCCAAGCAGGAGCTCGCGGGACTGATGGCGCTGCCGCCGGGCACCGTCTTCACCCTCGCCGAGGGGCCGGACGCGCCGCTGCCGCCGACGCCCGGGCAGGTCACCGCGCTCGAGGACGCGGCGCTGGCGTTGCGCCCTGAGCTGCGCGAGGAGTTCTACCGCACGCGCATCACCTCCAACGAGGTGCGGCGCGCGATCGCCTCGACGCTGCCGAACCTCGGCGTCGACCTCGCCGGCCGGTTCGACTCGAACCGCTTCCTCTTCGACAACACCTGGGTCGACGGCGGTCTGCGGCTGTCGATGAACCTGTTCCGCCTCGCGTCGCTGCCGGCGGTGATGCGCTCGGGCGAGGCGCAGGTGCAGGTCGACGATGCCCGTCGGATGGCGCAGGCGATGGCGGTGCTCACGCAGGTCCGGGTCGCGACCCTGCGCTACGGCCTGACGGTGTCCGAGTACGACCAGGTCGCGGTCAGCGCGGCGGTCGATCAGCGTCTGCTCGGCTATGCGCGCTCGGCGGCGGCGGCCCGCATCGAGGGTGACCTCGAGGTCGTCCGCAACGAGGCGCGCGCGCTGCTGTCCGAGTACCAGCGGCACATCGCCTATGCCAACGCGCAGGCCGCCTGGGGCCGGATCTTCAACTCGGTCGGCTACGACGTCGACCCGCCGCCGCCGGACGCCGGCGTGGCGGAGGTGGCCGCCGCGATCGAGCGTTCCGTCGCGCAGTGGCAGCGGCTGACCTTCGAGCCGCAGGCCCCGCGCAGCGCGCTGCCGGCACCGCTCGCCGTCGTGCCGCAGCGCTGATCGCAGCCCGCCGGCCCGCGCCGGGTCCGGCGCGGAGGCTGTGCTACCTTCGTCGGCATTGCCTGCCGCCCCCGATGCGATGAGCGCTCCGACGTCCGCCCCCGCCGTCCACCCCCGTGACGCGCTGCATGCGCCGGGCCGTGCGCTGCCGATGATCGCGCCCTGCGAGCACATCGCCGGCAACGAGAAGATGATCGTCAAGGCGATCGCGCTGCAGCGCGAGCTGCGGGGGGTGTTCGACCTCACCTGCGACTGCGAGGACGGCGCCACGGTCGGTGCCGAACGCGAGCATGCGACGATGGTGGCGCGGGTCCTGGCTGCCGCGGCCGACCCCGGGGGCCGCATCGGCGTTCGGGTCCACGACATCACCCATCCGCACTGGCGCGACGACATCGCGATCCTGCTGGCCGCAGCCGGTGATCGCATCGCCTACCTGACGCTGCCCAAGGCCGAGGGCGTGGCCGACGTCGCGCGGATGCTGGACGTCGTCGCGCGGCAGGCCGCGCTCGCAGGCTGCCCGCCGCCTCCGGTCCATGTCCTGGTCGAGACCCACGGCGCGCTGGCGCAGGCCGGCGCGATCGCCGCGCTCGCCGAAGTCGAGACGCTGGACTTCGGCGTGATGGACTTCGTCAGCGCGCACCACGGCGCGCTCGGCTTCGATGCGATGCGCTCGCCCGGTCAGTTCGAGCATCCGCTGCTGGTTCGGGCCAAGACCGAGCTCGTGTCCGCCGCGCTCGCCCATGCGGTGGTGCCCGCGCACAACGTCTCGCTCGCGCTGCGCGACCCGGCGTCGGTGTTCTCGGATGCCCGGATCGCTCGCGAACGCTTCGGCTTCCTTCGGATGTGGAGCATCCATCCGACGCAGATCGCTCCGATCGTCGAGGCCATGAGTCCGACGCATGCCGAGGTCGAGCGGGCCGGCCGGATCCTGCTCGCGGCGCAGGCCGCGGGCTGGGGGCCGATCGACTTCGGCGGCGAGCTGCACGACCGCGCGTCGTACCGGCACTGCTGGACCGTCGCGCAGCGCGCGCAGGCGGCCGGCATGCCGCTCGAGACGGCCGTCGCACACGCGTTCTTCTGAGACGGCGCGCGGTCTTCGCCGGCCGACGCGACGCCCATCCCGACCCGAGACACGGAGACCTCCCGATGACTGCCCCGACCCCGGCCGTCGAGCCGATCTGGCGTCCCTCGCCCGAACGCATCGCAGGCGCGACGCTCACCCGCTACACCGACTGGCTGCAGCGCGAGCGGGGCCTCGCGTTCCGCGACTACGAGTCGCTCTGGCAATGGTCGGTCGACGAGACCGAGGCGTTCTGGACGTCGATCTGGTCGTTCTGCGGCATGCGCGCGTTCACGCCGTACCGGGAGGTGCTGCGCGAGTCGACGATGCCGGGCGCGAAGTGGTTCGACGGCGCCACCGTCAACTACGCGGATCAGATGCTCTGGCGCGCTGCCGAGCCGCAGTGGGCGGCGCGCACCGCGGTCGTGTTCTCGTCCGAGATCGTGCCGCGGCGCGAACTGAGCTGGGGCGGGCTCGCTGCCGAGGCCGGTGCGCTGGCGGCGACGATGACCGGGCTCGGCGTGACGCTCGGCGATCGTGCGGTGTCGTACATGCCGAACATTCCCGAGTCGATGACCGCGGTGCTCGCGAGCACCTCGCTCGGCGCGGTGTGGTCGAGCTGCGCCCCCGACATGGGCGCGGCCGGCGTGCTCGACCGGTTCCGGCAGATCGAGCCGGTGCTGCTGTTCGCGGTCGACGGCTACCGCTACGGCGGCAAGGACTTCGACCGGCTCGACACCGTGCGCGAGCTGGTCGCGCAGCTGCCGACGGTCAAGGCGGTGATCCTCGTCCCCTACCTCGACCCCGGCGCATCGCTCGGCGATGCGATCGAGGTGCCGGCGCGCGAGGGCGCCGCGGCGCGCCGCGTGCCGGTGGTGCGCTGGGCCGACGCGCTCGCGCGACCGGCGCCGTTCGCGCCGCGGCCGGTGCCCTTCGACCATCCGCTGTGGATCGTCTATTCGTCGGGCACCACCGGCATGCCCAAACCCATCGTCCACGGGCACGGCGGCACGACGCTCGAGTACCTCAAGGCGATGATGATCCACAGCGACCTCGGGCCCGACGACCGGTTCTTCTGGTTCACGTCGACCAACTGGATCATGTGGAACATGACGGTGTCGGCCCTGATCCCGGGCAGCACGGTGCTGCTGTACGACGGCAATCCGGGGTATCCCGATCTGGGCACCCTGTGGCGCTTCGCGGAGCGCGAGCGCGCGACCTTCTTCGGGCTGTCGCCCGCCTTCGTGCAGCTCAACGTGAAGAACGGCTCGACGCCCCGCGCGCACTTCGACCTGTCGGCGCTGCGCACCGTCGGGGCGACCGGCTCCCCGCTCACCGAGGACGGCTACCGCTGGATCTACGAGCATGTCCATCCGGACGTGCTGCTCGCCTCGATCAGCGGCGGCACCGACCCGAACACCGCGTTTCTCGGCACCTGTCCGACCGCGCCAATCCACGCGGGCGAGATGCAGGCCCGCGGGCTCGGCGCCGCGGTCTACGCGTTCGACGAGGCGGGCCGGCCGGTCTACGGCGAGGTCGGCGAGCTGGTGTGCACGAAGCCGATGCCCTCGATGCCGCTGTACTTCTGGGGCGACGCCGGCGGTCGGCGCTACTTCGACAGCTACTTCGACGTCTACCCCGGCGTCTGGCGCCACGGCGACTGGCTCAAGCTCGAGCGCCGCCCCGAGACGGTGACCGGAGTCATCTACGGCCGGTCCGATTCGACGATCAACCGTCACGGCATCCGGATGGGCACGAGCGAGCTCTATCGGGTCGTCGAAGCCTTCGAGGAGGTGGCCGACTCCCTCGTGATCGACCTCGAGTACCTCGGGCGCGAGTCGTTCATGGCGCTGTTCGTCGTGCCGCGCGCGCCGCATGCGCTCACCGACGCGCTCAAGAAGCGCCTGCTCGAGGCGATCCGCACGCAGCTCTCGGCGCGCCACGTGCCGAACGACGTGTTCGAGATCGCCGAGGTGCCGCGGACCATCTCCGGCAAGAAGCTGGAGGTGCCGATCAAGAAGATCCTGCTCGGCCAGCCCGCCGAGCGGGCCTGCAACCGGTCGGCGATGTCGAACCCCGGCTCGATCGACTGGTTCGTCGCGTTCGCGCAGGCCCGCGGCTCAGCCGGCTGACGCGGGTCGGTCGACGAGCTCGAGACCGATCTCGGTGCGGCCCTGCGCCGAACGCACGAACGGACGGCCGCCGTGCATCCGCGCGATCGCCGCGACGATCGCCAGCCCCAGGCCGTGGTGGCCGTCGGTCTGCTCGCCGGAGGCGCCCACCCGGTAGAACCGGTCGAACAGCCGCGGCAGGTGTTCGGGGGCGATGTCGGGGCCCTCGTTGCGGACCGCGAGCCGCAGCGTCTCGCCGGCGTCGCGGGCGAGCTCGATCTCGACCGTGCTGCCGGGGCGGCCGTAGCGGGCCGCGTTCGACAGCAGGTTCGAGACCGCGCGCTTGAGCAGTTCGGCGTCGACGCTGCCCGCCGCATCACCGATGATCCTCACCGAGAGCCGCTGCTCCTCGAAGGCCGCCTCGTGGTAGTCGACGACCTCGCCGACGAGCGACGCGAGGCTGGGCACCCAGGTCGTCCGCGCGGCGGACGCCTGGTCGGCGCGCGCGAGGAAGAGCATGTCGGTCACGATGGCGGCGAGGCGGCGCAGGTCCTCGAGATGGCGCCCGCTCGCTTCGCGCCACTGCGCATCGGTGCGCGGACGCGACAGCATCACCTCGCTGTCGGCGATCAGGACCGCCAGCGGCGTGCGCAGCTCGTGCGCGACGTCGGCATTGAACGCGGCCAGCTGTGCGTAGGCCGAGTCGACCTCGCGCAGCAGGGCCTCGAACCGCTCCACGAAGAGCTGCAGCTCGCGATCACGGGCCCCGGTCTCGAGACGGAGGGTGCCATCGCCGGGACGGATCCGCCGAAGCTGCGCGGCGAGCCGCGCGATCGGCGCCAGGCCGCGCCGCACCAGCGCGTGCGAGGCGATGGCGGTGACCGCCGCGCCGGCGAGTGCCGCAACGAGCAGCGTTGCCGCGAGACCGGCCAGCAGCCGGTCGTCCGCGCGGGTGTCGAGCCGCAGCTCGGCGACGATGATGTCGCCCGGCGCGGGGTCCCAGCGCATCGCCGTCTGCATCACCCGCTGGCGCGGCGCGCGTTCGGTGGTCCATCCGGGCGACACGAACAGGGGCGCCGAACCTGGCACGGCCATGTGCAGCATCATGCCGGCGTAGCCGATGCCCACGTCCTCGAGGAGCATCCGCAGTCCGGTCGCGTCGGCGAGCGGTTCGGCCTCGTTCACCAGGTGGCGGACGAGGCTCGCCTTCTCCTCGAGCTCGGACTGCTGGCGCGCCTCGAGGTTCGCGGCGGTCGCGACGTAGATCACTGCGCAGACCGCGCCGAGCGCCACGACGACGAGCGCCGCCAGCGACAGCGACAGCCGCAGGCTGAGCGAGGCACCGCCGAGGCGTGCCCGCAGCACCGCATCCGGGCGCCTCACGCGTCGCGGTCCTCCAGCACGTAGCCCATGCCGCGCACGGTGTGCAGCAGCTTGTGCTCGAACGGCTCGTCGAGCTTCACGCGCAGCCGGCGGATCGCGACCTCGACCAGGTTGGTGTCGCTGTCGAAGTGCATGTCCCAGACCTGCTCGGCGAGCACGGTGCGCGACAGCACCTCGCCGCGTCGCCGCAGCAGCAGGGTGAGGAGCGTGAACTCCTTGGCGGTCAGATCGAGTCGCTGCCCGGCCCGGGTCGCCCGCCGGCGCAGCAGGTCGAGCTCCAGGTCGGCGAGCCGCAGGGCGCCAATGGGAGCGGGATCCGCGTCCCGCCGACCGCGTCGTCCCAGCGCCTCGATGCGCGCCAGGAGCTCGGAGAACGCGAACGGCTTGACCAGGTAATCGTCCGCGCCCCCGCGCAGGCCCCGGACCCGGTCCTCGACCGCATCGCGGGCCGTCAGCATCAGCACCGCCGCGGGCCGCTCGGCGCGGCGCATGGCCTCGAGGACGTCGAAGCCGTCGATGCCGGGCAGCATCACGTCGAGCAGCACGACGTCGTACTCGCCCTCGAGGGCCAGGTGCCGCCCGTCGATGCCGTCGCCGGCGACGTCGACCACGTGACCGTTCTCGCGCAGGCCGCGGGCGACGTAGTCGGCGAGGCGCGGGGTGTCTTCGATCAGGAGGATTCGCATGACCCCTGCGTCGCGGCTGGCCCGTCCGGGCTGACTGACGATTTTGTAATGCCGGCGTCGGGAGCGTGTCGCGGTCCGACGCGCACAGTGCGGTCCATGGCGGTGTCGTCCGCCCACCCCGGAGGGCCGAAGTGCCCGCGGGTCTCCCTCCATCCCGTCACAAGGACCGAAGCCATGAAGCTGTCCCACACCCTCGCCACCGCCTGCGCCGCCGTCCTTCTGCCGCTCGCCACCTCCGCGTACGCCGGGCCCAAGGGCGTCGGCATGTACCCGTCGGTGAAGGATCCGACGCCGGCGAAGACCGCCGAGGCGGCCCGCGCCGAACTCGCGGCGATGAAGGCCGACGGCACCCTGCAGCGCTACCAGTCGCTGCGCACGCCGCCGCCGCTCGCGCTGCGCGCCAAGCCGCAGGCGACCAGCGAGGCGCCGCGGCCGATGCAGACCACCCAGGACTTCCGCTCGGTCTACATCGGCGGCTGACGGCACGTCGCGTCAGGGGCGTCGACCTGCGGGTCGGCGCCCGCCGCCGGGCTCAGCCCCGGCGATCGAAGCGCAGGATCTCGGCCGCCATCCGGTCGAGCGCGAGCACCTCGTCGGCGGCACCGAGTGCGATCGCCTCCTTCGGCATCCCGAACACGACGCAGCTCTCCTCGTTCTGCGCGATCGTGCGCGACCCCCTGTCGTGCAGCGCCGACATGCCGCGTGCCCCGTCGTCGCCCATGCCGGTCAGGATGATCGCGAGCGCCTCGCGTCCGGCGCAGTCGGCCGCGGAGCGAAAGAGCACGTCCACCGACGGCTTGTGCCGGTTCACCGGCGGGCCGTCCACGATCTGAGCGAAGTACTGCCCGCCCGCCTTGCGCAACTGCATGTGGCGGCCGCCGGGCGCGATCAGCACCACGCCTCGCTCGAGCCGGTCCCCGTCGCGCGCCTCGCGCACGTTCATCGCGCAGGTGCCGTCCAGCCGCTGCGCGTACATCGCGGTGAACTTCTCGGGCATGTGCTGCACGATCGCGATGCCGGGCGCGTCGCCGGGCAGCGCGAGCAGCACCGACTCGATCGCCTGGGTGCCGCCGGTGGAGCTGCCGAGCACCACGGGCTTGTTCACCGACAGCGCATGCAGTCCGTCGGACGGCGCGCGTGCTGCGGCAGGCGCGGGCGCACGCGGGGCGAGCGCGCCCGCACGAGGCCGCGCTCGCGCGGCGGCCTTCAGGGTCTGCAGCAGCTCGCGCCGCGAATCCTCGAGGAACTGCTTGAGCCCGAGGCGGGGCTTGGCGACGACCGCCACCGCGCCCGCGGACATCGCATCGAGCGCCATCTTGCTGCCGGCCTCGGTCAGCGTCGAGCAGATGACGGTCGGGATCGGCGCCTCCTCCATGATCTGCCGCAGGAAGGTCAGGCCGTCCATGCCGGGCATCTCGATGTCGAGCAGCAGCACGTCGGGCCGAAGCCTGCGCAGCATCGGCGCCGCGATCAGCGGGTTCGGTGCGCTGCCCAGCAGCTCGATGTCCGGATCGTCCTTGATCAGGTGCATCAGCGTCTGGCGGACCACCGCCGAATCGTCCACCACGAAGACCTTGACCGCCATCCGCCGCTCCCGTCCTCAGACCTGTACCGTGACGACCTCGGGCTCGCCGTCGCCGACCGTCCAGGCGAGCTTGCGATACACGAAACCGCCGACATCCTGCCCGAGCACGCGCACGCCGTCGCGGCCGAGCGCCTCGAGGGCCCAGCCGGCATTGTCGGCGCCGACATGACCCTGCACGAACAGCGCCGGGAACATGTTCCCGCCGCCGTAGACCCAGGCCTCGCACAGCGCCGGCACGATGCCCCGCGCCAGCAGCCCGCCGTACATCGTGCGCAGCGCCATCTCGCCCCAGGCCGCCGTCTCGCGCACCTCGGCGATCGCCGGGCGGCTGTGGACGACGTGGCACATCGCGCCGACGGTGCGTCGCGGGTCGGTCATCACGATCGCCACGCACGAGCCGAGCAGCGTCTCGAGCCGCTCGCCGCGGTCGACGACGCGCACGTCGCCCGGGTGCAGCGTGTGCAGCGGCGCGCCGTCGCGCATCGCCCGCGCGCAACCCGCCCGCGGCGTGGCCTCGCTCATGCCTGCGCCTTGCGGAACGCGCCCGGGGCGAGCACCTGCAGCGGCGTGCGGCACGGCACGCGGCCTTCGGCGGTGCCGATGAAGAACAGCCCGCCCGGACGCAGCTGCGTGAGCACGCGGTCCACCACCTCGCTCTTCGTCGCCGGATCGAAATAGATCAGCACGTTGCGCAGGAAGATCACGTCGAAGGGACCGATGGCCTCGACGGGCCGGCACAGGTTGAGCTGGCCGAAGCGGACCCGCTCGCGCAGGCGCGGGTGGATCTGCACCAGGCCGTCGGAGGCGCCTTCGCCACGCAGGCAGTGCCGGTGCAGCCGTTCCGGGGTGACCATCCTCAGCCGCTCGAGCGGATAGATCGCTTCGGTGGCGCTGCGCAGCACGCGGTCGCTGATGTCGGTGCCGAGGATCCGCCAGTCCGAGCCGATGCGGCCCTGCTGCTGCAGGTCGGCCAGCAGCATCGCCGTGCTGTAGGCCTCGTCGCCGAACGAGGACGCCGCGCTCCACACCGACAGCGCGCGCGGCTTGGTCGCCGAGAGCTCGGCCTCCAGCAGCGCGTAGTGCGCGGGCTCGCGAAAGAAGTAGGTCTCGTTGGTGGTCAGCAGGTCCACCGCGACCTGGAACTCGCCGCCGTCCTCGGGGCCGTCGATCAGCGCCAGATAGTCCTCGTAGCTGTCCAGGCCGAGGCGCTGGATCCGCGGGGCGAGGCGCGAGGACACCAGCGGCTTCTTGCCATCGGCGAACGACAGGCCCACCGCGCCGTACATGAGTTCGGTGATGCGGCGGAAGGTCTCGTCGTTCAGCGTCGCCACGGGCCTCTCCGGTCGGCCATCGGGGCGCTCATGCCGGGGCCGTGGCCTGGGCCGACTCGCACAGCCGGGCCATGTCGTCGACGTCGAACGCACGGTCGGGCTCGAGCAGGATGATGAAGCCGCCCTCGACCTTGCCCATGCCGCTGATGAAGTCGCGCCGCACGGAGGTGCCGAAGTTCGGCGGCGGCTCGATCGCCTCGGGCGGGATGTCGATGACCTCGCTCACCGCATCGACGAGCAGCCCGAGCTCCACGCGCTCGCGGTCGCGCAGGGTGTCGAAGATCACGATGCAGGTCTTCTTGCCGACGTCGGCCGGCGGGCGGCCGAAGCGCGCCTGCAGGTCGATCACCGGCACCACCGAGCCGCGCAGGTTGATGACGCCGCGCACGAAGTCCGGCATCAGCGGCACGGTGGTCATCGGGCCGTACTGGATGATCTCGCGCACGGTGCGGATGTCCATCGCGAACACTTCCGCACCGAGCGTGAACGTGAGGTACTGCGCCGCCGGCCCGGCCTCCGCGGAGGCGCCGGTGCCCGTCGAGTCGTGCTTCATCTCGGCCTCGCTCAGTAGGGACGGAAGTTGCCGTGCGTGCCGGTGGCCGCCGCGACGCCGCGCGGGGCCGGTGCGGCCGGCCTGGCGGAGGAGCGCATCGGCGACGTGGTGCTGCGCC
>CAIUGQ010000169.1 GCA_903898725.1 uncultured Burkholderiales bacterium
CCGCGCAGCCGCTGCCGCAGGGCGCGACCCTGCTCGAGTCGGCCGACTCGCCCTTCAGCGCCATCCGCGTCTACGAGATCGACGGCGCGCGCCTGATGGCCTTCGACGGCCAGTCGAGCGGCAGCGTTCAGTCGGCCTGGCTGCCGGCGGATCCGGGGGCGCTGCTGGTCCCCTACACGCGACTGATGACGCTCGCGCTGGCGTACGCCGATCGGCACCGCAAGGCGGTGGTCGTGGGGCTGGGCGGCGGGCGCACGGCGGGCTACCTCGCCGCGACCTTCGCCCCGCTCGAGGTGCACGCGGTCGAGATCGACCCGCAGGTCACGCGCCTGGCGCAGCGCTGGTTCGACCTTCGCACCGGCCCGCGCCTGTCGGTCACCCACGAGGACGGACGCCGCTTCATCGAGCGGCTCACCGCGCCGGTCGACCTCGTCTTCGTCGACGCCTACCTGAACGACTCGGCGCCGCGGCACCTGACGACCCGGCAGTTCTACGAGGCGATCCGCGACCGGCTCGCTCCTGGCGGCGCGATGGCCCTCAACATCGAGCCGCACTCGCAGGCGCTGGGCGATGCGCTGCTGACGATCGAGGCGGTCTTCGGACACTACGACACCTACGGCGACGGCAACAACGTGGTGCTGATCACGCGCCGCGGACCGGCGCTCGACGCCGGCACGCTCGAGACGCGAGCCCGCGCGCTCGACACCCGCTTCTCGCCGCGCCATGGGCTGCACGAGCTGCTCGCCGCCCGCCAGCCGCTGACGCCGGCCCCGGGCGCACGGATCCGGACAGACGCCTGAGCGCGGTGCTCCGGGCCGGTTCCGGGGCAGGCCCGTCGAACTGTCCACGCCGTCCGCGCCCTCGTATAGTGGCCCGCGATCCGCGCACTCCCGAGCTCGACAGACATGACTTCACCGGCCTCCCCCGTCTGGTTCATCACCGGCTGCTCGAGCGGCTTCGGCCGGGAGCTGGCGGCACTGGTCCTCGCGCGCGGCGGGCGCGCCGTGGTGACGGCCCGTGACGTATCGCGGGTGGCGGACCCCGCACACGGTGCCGAGGACCGCGCACTGGCGCTCGACCTCGACGTCACCGATGCCGCGCAGATCACCGCGGCGGTGCAGACGGCCGAGGCGCGCTTCGGCCGCATCGACGTGCTCGTCAACAACGCCGGCTACGGCTACCAGGCGGCGGCCGAGGAAGGCGAAGAGGCGGAGATCCGCGCGCAGTTCGACGCGAACGTCTTCGGCCTGTTCGCGATGACGCGGGCGGTGCTGCCCGGCATGCGGGCCCGACGCTCGGGGCACGTGCTCAACGTCACCTCGGTGGCGGGCTTCATCGGCTACCCGGGCTCGGGCTACTACGCCGCGAGCAAGCATGCGGTCGAGGGCTGGTCGGACGCGCTGGCGGCAGAGCTCGGGCCGCTGGGCATCAAGGTCACCTGCGTCGCACCGGGGCCGTTCCGAACCGACTGGGCGGGGCGCTCGCTGCGGCAGACGCCCAGCCGGATCGTCGACTACGCCGACACCGCAGGCGTGCGCATGAGGAACACGGCCGGCAACAGCGGCACGCAGGCCGGTGACCCGGTGCGCGCGGCCGAGATCATGGTCCGGATCACCGAGACCGATCCGGCGCCGCGTCACGTGGTGCTCGGCGCGTGGGGCATCGATGCGGTCGTCGACCGGCTCGAGTCGATCCGGGCCGAAGTCGAGGCCTGGCGCGAGCTCGGCGCCGCCACCGACTTTCCGAAGCAGTGAGGACGTGACCGGCATCGAGATGCCGGTGGACGGCGGATTCCTCGCCTCGGGGGCGCGCGGGCTCTGAGCGTCGCGGCCGAGGCCGGTCCGGCGAGGCGCTGCGGCCGGTCGCGTGCTCAGCCCGTCAGCACGGCGTCCCGCACCCGCACGAAGTCCTCCCCCGGGCCCGGCTCTTCGCACAGGCACAACCGGTCGAGCACCAGCGGCGTCTCCCGCTGCACCGCGGCCAGCGCCGCGTTCGCGCAGGCCAGGACCTCGGCCGCATCGCCGTCGCGTTCGGTCATCGCCAGCGTCATGTGGAAGCGGAAGCGCTCGAGCACCTGCGGATAGCCGTAGGCGTCCAGCAGCGCGCGGGCGCGCTCGTCCAGCCGTTCCGGACGACGGCGCGCGCGCTCCGCGGCCGTCAGCGGCGCGCGCAGGTCGTCGAGCTCGAGCACGCAGCGCTCGGCGAGCGCCTGCAGGGCGGGCGGCGGCGCCTCCGGCACGAGGGCCACATAGCCGTCGAAGGCACGGGGCACCAGCGCGCCGAGCGGCACCGCGCGGCACTGCGCGGCGAGCGCGTCGAGCCGCTGCGCGAGCACGTCGGGCGTCCAGCCCGGTGCCAGCCGGAACGGCGCCTTCAGCGTCGCGTGAAAGCCGTAGCGGCGGGGCGCGCGCAGCAGCGACTGCCAGCGCGCCGCGTCGATGGCGGGCGGTCGCCACGTGCCGTC
>CAIUGQ010000170.1 GCA_903898725.1 uncultured Burkholderiales bacterium
GAGCGCGCGCGCGGCCACGTTGGCCCGCGCCTGCGGCCCCCAGTCGACCATCACCCAGGCGTCACCGCAGGGCTCGACCCGGATCGGCATGGCCGACCCCTCGGGCGGCACGGCCGCGGCGGGCGTCGGGGGCGGCGCGGGTGGGCGGTTCATCGAGGGCGGCGCATCGCCGGGACGGGCATCGACGGGCGGGGCATGGCGGAGTCGGATCGGACGGAGCGAGGGTACGGATGACGCGGCAGCCCCGAGTATCGCGCCTGCGGGCGCCGCCGGGCATTCCGATCCGTGCGCAGCCAGGGCGCGGCGACCGGGCTGCGCGGGTCGTTCGCCCGTCGCGCCCCGCCCGCCCCTCAGGCCGGTGCGACGAACCGGGCCAGGATCGAGGCGTGGCGCTGCGGCCAGCCGCGCAGCGCGCTGTCGTCGCCGTCGAGCACGCTGCGCAGGAAGGCGCCGGTCAGCTCGCGGGTGGCGGACTTGACCTGTGCGTTCAGCTCGGCGCCGCCGGTGCCGGCGCGATCGGTGAACATGCTGTGCGAGCCGCCGGTGAAGACCGCCAATGTCTTGCGGGGATTGCCGACCGCGTCGAACACGGCGACGCGGTCCTCGGCGCCGCTGTAGTAGCCCGGGATGCGGATCACGTCCTCGGTGGCGGTGATGTGCAGGCTGGGAATGCGGATCGGCTCGAGGATGCGGCGCGGCGAGGCCTCGCCGTAGAACGGCGGTGCGGAGATCACGATCGCCGCGCGCAGCCTCGGCTCGTGCAGGTCGATTTCGCGGCCGTCGCGCTCGACGCGCGCGCCTGCCGCCAGCAGCGTGGTGTTCGCCCCGTACGAGTGCCCGGCGGCGACGATGCGCCGGGCATCGATGCTCGCCCCGAGCGCGTCCGCCATCAGGCGGTCGAGCGCGAAGCGCAGGTCGTTCACCCGCGCGATCGCCTCGGATGCCTGCGCGGCCTCCTGCAGCCGACCGATGAGCGCGAACGGACTGCCCGCGCCCCAGACGCTGCGGTCGCTGCCGACATGCTGCAGGTGCAGGCTGGCGACGCCCTCGCTCGCCCAGTGGCTCCCGAGATAGCTGTAGCCGCGACGCGATCCGCCGATGCCGTGCGAGAACACCGCCAGCGGCACCGGCCGGTCCGGGGACGCGGCACGCGGCAGGTACAGGCGCACCGGTACCGGCCGATCGCGTTCGGCATCGACCCAGTCGAGGTCGATCGCATCGAAGAGGCGTTCCTGGGCACGCAGCGGGCGGGCGCCCGGACCCGCGAAGAACGCGCCGAGGGCGGCCGTGGCCGAGGCGGCGAACAGGAGGGCGCGGCGACGCTGGAGCATGACGGATCCGAGGAGGAGGTGCCCGCGACAGGCTTGGGCTTCGCGGTCTGTCGCAGGCGCGGCGCGAGCCTGACTGTACCCTGACGCGTCGCAGGTGCGCGAGGGTGCACCTGCCCCCCGGATGAAAGTCCGCCGCGTGCGCCGCGACGACCGACACCGCCGCCGAAGGAGCCGAGATGGATCGCACCGCCGCCCGCCCCCCGTCCCTACCGACCGCCCTCGGGGCGCCGACGGGCGCCGTCTCGCGCAGGCACGCCGCGTTCGCCTTCGCGCTTGCGTTCGCCGCGGCCGGGCTCGCGGGGCACGCGGCGCCTGCCGCCGCACAAGGGTCGGCGCCTGTCGCCGCACAAGGGTCGGCGCCTGCCGCCACCGCGCGCGCGATCTTCGCCGGCGGCTGCTTCTGGTGCGTGGAGGCCGATTTCGACAAGGTGCCGGGCGTGCTGTCGACCACCTCGGGCTACATCGGCGGCCGCACGCCGAACCCGACCTACGAGCAGGTCTCGCGCAACACCACGGGCCACGCCGAGGCGGTCGAGATCGCCTTCGATCCCACGAAGGTGAGCTACGAGACGCTGCTCGCCAAGTACTGGCGCACCATCGACCCGACCACCGTCGACCGGCAGTTCTGCGACACCGGCTCCCCGTACCGGACCGCGATCTTCGCGACCGACGCGGCCCATCTCGAGGCAGCCCGCCGATCGCTCGCGGAAGTCCAGCGCACCAAGCCCTTCGCCGAGCCGATCGTCACCCGCATCGAGCAGGCCGGCCCGTTCTACCCGGCCGAGGCCTACCACCAGGACTACTACCTGAAGAACCCGGTGCGCTACCGCTACTACCGCAGTTCCTGCGGCCGCGACGCGCGGCTCGAGGCGCTGTGGGGGCGGCCCTGAGCCGGGCCCGATGGCACCGCGCTAGACTGCGCGTTCGCAGGCCGCCCGCCCCCCGCATCGGTGCCGCACCCGCGCCCCGACGGCGGGCCGGCGTCCCGCACCGGAACCCATGTTCAGCTACCGCCACGCCTTTCACGCCGGCAACCATGCCGACGTGCTCAAGCACGTCGTGCTCGTGCACCTGCTGCGCCACCTCGCCACCAAGGACACGCCGTTCTGGGTGATCGACACCCACGCCGGCGCGGGCGTCTATGCCCTCGACGGCGAATGGGCGACCAAGCGCAGCGAGTTCGCCGACGGCATCGCACGGCTCTGGGGCCGCGAGGACCTGCCCGAGCCGGTCATGGACTACCTCGCGACGGTGCGCGCCGAGAATCCGGACGGCGAGCCGCGCACCTATCCCGGCTCGCCGCTGATCGCGCTGCGCCACCTGCGCGATGCCGACCGGTTGCGGCTCTTCGAGCTGCACGGCAACGAGGGCGTGGCCCTCGCGCAGAACATCGCGACCCTCGGTCGCGAGGCCACGCGGCGCACGATCATCGACGCCGCCGACGGCTTCGCGGGCCTGCGCAAGTGGCTGCCGCCACCGCCGCGGCGCGCGCTCGTGCTGATCGACCCGTCGTACGAGGACAAGCGCGACTACGTCCGCGTGGTCGACACGCTGCTCGATGCGCTCGGGCGCTTCGCCACCGGCTGCTATGCGATCTGGTACCCGAAGGTGCAGCGCCGCGAGCCGGCGGAGATGGCGCGCCGGCTCACCCGCCTGCCAGACCTGCGCTGGCTGCATGCGACGCTCACGGTCCGCGCGCCGTCGGCCGACGGGCTCGGCCTGCACGGCAGCGGGATGTTCGTCGTCAACCCGCCCTGGACGCTGAAGGCGGCGATGGCCGCGACGCTGCCGGTGCTGGCCGACGCGCTGGCGCAGGACGACGCCGCGGGCTGGTCGCTCGACACCGGCGGGCCGCTCTAGCGACCGGGCCGCCGGCGCCCGCGGCTCACTCCTGCTGGATCCCAGCCTCGCGCATCGCCCGCGAGAACACGCCGAGCTGGTCGCGCACGATGCCGGCGAGCTCGTCCGGCGAGGACGGCAGCGGCAGCAGTCCGAGCTTGTCGAACTGTTCGACCACGTCCGGGCGGCGCATCACGACGTTGAAGTCGCGCGAGATCCGGTCGACCAGCTCGCGCGGCAGCTTCGCCGGACCGAACAGCCCGCCCCACGGCGAGATGTTGACCAGCGGCTGGCCGGCCTCGGTCATCGTCGGCACCTCGGGGAACGCCCGGGTGCGCTGCGGCAGCAGCACCGCGAGCAGCCGGAACTTGCGCTCGAGCAGCTGCGGCAGCACCGCCGGCGTCGCGAACATCGCCTGCACGCGGCCGCCGACCAGATCGATCACCGCCTGCGCCTCGCCCTTGTACGGGACGTGCGTCATCTCGAGCTTGTTGCTCGCGACGAGCTGGGCACTGGCGAGGATGCCGGTGCTGTTGCCGCTCGCGTAAGCGAGCTTGCCCGGGTTGGCCTTCACGTACGCCACGAACTCGGCGAGCGTGTTCGCGGGCACGGTGGGCGCCACGGCGAAGTAGAAGGTGAACACGCAGACGTTGGAGATCGGCGTGAAGTCGGCGACCGGATCGTAGGGCGGGTTCTTGCGGATCGAGGGCGTGTACGACATCGAGGTCGCGGTGCCGAAGTACAGCGCGTGGCCGTCGGCCGGCGACTTGATCACCTCGAGCGCGGCGACCGCGCCGTCGGCGCCGGCGCGGTTCTCGACCGGGACCGGCTTGCCGAAGAGGCTGGAGAGCTGCACGGCGACCGCACGCGCGCCGAGGTCGGCGGCACCGCCGGCCGGGAACGGCACGACGAAGCGCACCGGACGCGAGGGCCAGTCGGACTGCGCGCGGACGCCGCCGGGCAGCGCGGCACCCAGGGCGAGCGCGCCGCCCGCGGCGAGCACGCGGCGGCGCGGGGCCGCCGCTTCGGGTTGGACGACGGGCGGCTGCGAAACATCGGTCATCGGGTCTCCTCGTGGTGGTCGCGGGCTCGGTGCCCGTCGTGATCGGCCGGCCGGTGGGACACGGCTCGCCATCCCGTAGGAGTACCCGAATTCCGCGGTCGCGTCACGCCCCCGCGTGCGCAGGGGCCCCGAGACGGGTAGCCGTTGGCCGTTCAGTCGCCGAGATCGATGCGTGCCGACAGCGGCAGCGACACCATCGCGTCCGGGCACTCGTGGTCGGCGACGACCCAGGCGCGCGAGCGATGCACGGCGGCCTCGGCGAGCAGTTCGCCCAGCACGTCGCGCGACGGGCCGTCGAGCGCCGCGAACGGCGTATCGAGCAGGGTCACCGGCGCGCCGCCCGCAAAGGCGGCGACCAGTGCGAGCTTGCGCCGGGTGCCGCTCGACAGTCGGAACAGCTCCTTGTCGAGATGGGCGTCGAGCGCGAAGGCCGCGACGAGCGCCGCGGCGCGGGCCTCGTCCCACGGCGCGAGCGAGGCGCGGCGCGCAACGAGCCAGTCGCGTGCCTTCAGGCCGTCGTCCGCGGCATTCGTCGCGTCGGCGAACCAAGGCGTGCCGGCAGGCACCTTCACGAACCCGCTGCGTGGCGCCTGCAGGCCCGCGAGCAGCCGCAGCAGCGTGGTCTTGCCGCGGCCGTCGCCGCCGCGCACCAGGGACAGCCCCGGGCGCAGCACGATCGACAGGCCCTCGAAGACGACGTGCCCGGGGCCGCCGGCGCCGAGATCGTCGGCGACGAGCAGCACCGGGCCGGGATCGTCGTGATCGGGGCGGGCATCCATGCCCCGATCGTAGCGCGCGGCGAGGGTGCGCCGCCCGCCCTCAGCGGAAGGTCTTGTTCTGCACGTAGACGTAGACCCGCACGTTCTTGTCGGTGTAGGTGCGCGTCCACAGCTCGCGATCGAGCGCCGCGTTCGTGCCGGCGCTCGCGCCGTTGCCCAGGCAGGCCCGCGACAGCGCGCCGGTGCCCAGCAGCCGGTTGCCCAGCGCCCGGTCGTCGAGGGACCGCGTGCCGCGGCCCGCACCGAGCGTCGAGCAGTCGGCGCCGCCCGGCTCGTTGGCGAACGCGCCGTTCCACCAGTAGAAGTTCGTGCCCGGCATCGTGTCGAGCGTGCCGGCCAGATCGGCGTCCGACGCCCACAGCCCGCTGGTGCGACCGTTCGCCTGGTTCTCCGCCCAGCCCGAGGCCGGACCGCTCAGGCCACGACCGGGGATCGCGCGGTACACCTCCGAATAGAAGCCGATCCCGTCGGCACCGAAGGCGTTCGGTTCGGTGGTCCATGCGGCGCTCACGCGGGTCACGTCGGCCGCGACCTCGGCACCGCCGCCGGTGAAGTCCAGGTAGCGCGCGAGGGTCGTCCGATCGAGCTGCGAGACCTTCTTGAACGCGACCAGGTCGCGCATCATCGAGACCGGCGGCAGCTCGCCGAGGAAGCGGGTGCTGAAGCGCATCCGCAGCACCCCCGCGGTGTCGATCACATGGAAGGTGACCAGCGGGTTCGACGACAGGGTCTCGATCATCGCCGCATCGGGCTTGACCCGCGCATAACGCGGACCGGTATTCCAGGCGACGTCTCGCCCGTCGATCGACGGATCGACCGCGCCGGTCAGCGGGTTGACCTGGTTGCGCAGTGCCTCGACCTCCACCGTGTAGCTCGGGCTGCTCGACGTGGTCACGCCGTTGCCGCAGAAGCCCGAGTTCGCGCTGCCGTTGCCGGCCTCGACCACGGTGTCGCCGATGGCCTTCGAATCGATCGCCGTGCGGGCGGCGGGCGACAGCCGGGCATCGATCGCGAGGTAGTCCTGCATGGCCGAACTCGCCGGGCGCTTGAGCACCAGCCCGTGCGGGAAGAAGCCCATCCACTTGGTGCCCGAGGCGTCGAAGCGGCCGGGGCCGGTGACCACCACGCAGCGCACGCTGCTGCGGCCGGCGAGCTGCGCGGCGGCGGCGACGGCGGCATACGTGCGGTCGGCGCCGGCATAGCCGGTGGCGGTCGTCAGGTCCGTCACCGGATACTGGACGCTGCCGTCGGCACCGAAGCTCAGCCGCGGGTCGAAGGACAGGCGAAAGCCCGATTCGATCTGGCTGACGTTGACGTTGTTGTAGGCGGTGCCCCAGGTCGGGAACACCGGCGCGCGCGTGAGGTCGGTGCGGTGGCTGAGCGTCGCCTCGACGTAGCCCGCGGCCGAACGGCGATTGCCGTACAGCAGCCACGACCCGTCGGCCTGGCGCTCGATGATCTCGGGCGTGGTGTAGCCGTTGCCCTCGACGTCGCGGAAGTTGATGTTCACCGCGATGCGTTCGGGCGTCGCCGCGACCCGCAGGCGCACCTCGGGCCGCATGAAGACGGCGCCGGCGGCGGTATCGACGGTGGTGGAGTTCAGGGCTCGGGCCCAGCGCACCGCGAAGTCGGTGCCGTTGTGCAGGTAGCCCGGTGCGGCGAGGCCGGCGCAGGACGGATGCACGGTCGCCGACGCCTGCGTGCGGTTCGTCAGGCGCTGGTCGGCCGGCACGCGAAAGCACGTGGTCAGCCGCGCGACCAGGTCGTCGAAGCCTTCGGTCGTGGTGGCCGTGTCGGAGACCTGGGTGATGCCGTCGCCGACGGCCTTGCCCGCCCGAGCCAGGCTCTTGGCAGCGGTGGATCCGGTCCGCGGGATGCGGGCCGTGCCGCCGGTGGTCGCCTCGTCGTCGACGCCGCCGATGGTCATCTTGTTGGCGAGATAGACCGCGTCGTCGCGGACCGTGAGCTCGAGGTGATCGAGCAGCAGGTCGGCGCCGCGGCCGTTCGCCTCGAACGCGGAGGTGAGCGGATCGAAGGCGCCGGGCACCAGCTTCGCGGCCAGCGGCGCGAGCGCGTAGCCCAGCCGCTCGGCGGCGCCGCGCACCGCGTCGGGCGTCAGCGCGGCGAGTTGTGCTGCATCGAGGTCGGCCGGCAGCGAGGTCGGCCCGGCGAGCGCCGTCACCGCGGTGGTGAGCGGCGTGATGTTGGCGGTGCCGCTGGCGGACAGCCCCGGCAGCAGCGCGTAGTGGACGACCTGGCGCTGCCCGAGCTGTGCGCTCGCCGACAGCTGCAGCACCCGGGCATCCGCGGCGAGTCCGGTGAAGCTGAAGCGGCCGGCGGCGTCGGACGTCGTGGTGAACACGCGGCCGCTGGCATCGCGCAGCGTGACGGTCGCATCGGCCAGCGGCGCGCCGATCGCGGCGGTTCCGGTGAGCGTCAGGCGGCTGTCGGTGGCAGGCGCCGGAGCCGGCGCGACGGGCGTCGGCGCGGCGTCGACGCCGGCCGCGGGCCCGCCGCCGCCTCCACAGGCCGAAAGCAGCAGCGCCAGGAGCAGCGGCGCAGTAGC
>CAIUGQ010000171.1 GCA_903898725.1 uncultured Burkholderiales bacterium
AGCTGCTGGCGCAGATCGTCCGCGAGCAGCGCGGCATCCGGCGGGTGCTGTGGGTCGGCGTGGCGCTGCTCGCCGCCCTCGCCGGGCTCCAGGTCTGGCGCCTCTGGCCCTAGGCACACCGGGGCGCGGGCGCCTCGAACCGATTCGGGACCGGGCGCGTACGGGAATGGTTGTCGGGCCGCGCGCCGTCGGCTAGCGTCGCCCTGTCCTTGGCGTGCGATGTCGCCGGTGCGGTCCGCCGGCCGACCCGCGGCCGCAGGCCGTCGTCCGGCCGTGCGAGTCCGTGCAGGTCCGCGCCCGCCACTGTCCGTCCGTGCCCCGATCCCGCCGAGGTCGCCGCCATGCTCGTCACCGCCGTCGCCGCCTACCTGATGCTCACCGTCGCCATCGGCTGGTATGCCGCGCGGCGCGTGCACAGCGCGCAGGACTACTTCGCCGCCGGCCGCAGCCTGCCGCTGTACATGAATTTCGCGACCGTCTTCGCCACCTGGTTCGGCGCCGAGACCGTGCTCGCGGTGTCGTCGACCTTCCTGCGCGACGGCCTGTCGGGCGTCGTCGCCGACCCCTTCGGCGCCTCGGCCTGCCTGATCATCGTCGCGCTGGTGTTCGCCCGACGCTTCTACCGGCTGAACCTGCTGACCATCGGCGACTTCTACCGCAAGCGCTACAACCGGACCGTCGAGATCGGCACCGGCGTCGCGATCACCCTGTCGTACCTCGGCTGGGCCTCGGCCAACCTGCTGGCGCTGGGCATCTGCTTCAACGTGCTGTCGCAGGGGGCGCTCAGCCTCGAGCACGGGATCATGCTCGGGGCGGCGGTGCTGGTGGTCTACCTGTTCTTCGGCGGCATGTTCGCGGTCGCCTTCACCGACCTGTTCCAGACCGTCGTCATCGTCTGCGGCCTGCTCTACATCGCGTTCACCTTCGGCGACAAGGCGGGCGGCTTCGACCGCGTGATGGCGGCGGCCTCGGGTGAGGGCAAGCTGGTGCTGGTGCCGAGCCTGGAGCCGCGCGACCTGATCGCGCTGCTCGCCGCGTTCCTCACGATGGCGCTCGGCTCGATCGCGCAGCAGGACGTCTTCCAGCGCGTGACCTCGGCCAAGGACGAGAAGACCGCGGTCCGCGGCACCCTGCTCGGCGGCGTGTTCTATTTCGTGTTCGCGTTCATCCCGATGTTCATCGCGGTCACGGCGCTGCTGGTCGATCCGGAGGCGGTGAAGGTGGGCCTGGGCAGCGAGGGACGCGAGTTCCAGCTGATCCTGCCCAACCTGATCATGAACCACGCCTCGGGCTTCATCCAGGCGCTGTTCTTCGGCGCGCTGCTGTCGGCGATCCTGTCGACCGCGAGCGGGGCGCTGCTCGCGCCGACCGCGATCTTCACCGAGAACATCCTCAAGCCGATGACCGGCGGGCGCATGGGCGACCGCCAGCTCGTCGCGACCGCCCGCGTGATGCTGGTGGTGTTCGCCGGCTCGACCATGCTGTTCGCGCTGAACAGCGAGGCCTCGATGTACGAGATGGTCCAGAACGCCTACAAGGTCACGCTGGTGGCCGCGTTCACGCCGCTGGCGCTCGGCATGTTCTGGCGCGGCGCGACGCCGCAGGGCGCGGGGCTGTCGATCGTGCTCGGCCTGTTCACCTGGATCCTGATGGAACAGGTCGCGCCGGAGGGGCTGGTGCCGCCGCAGCTGGTGGGCCTGGGCGCGGCGCTCTTCGGGATGGTCGCCGGCTCGCTCGCGCCGCAGGTGCTGGGCGGGCGCGGGCATCCGGAGGTGGTGGACGAGGCGGTGACCGGCAAGCCCGCGCATCCGGCGGGGCACGGCCATGCACACGGGGCCGCGCACGGCCCGGGGGCCTCACACTCCTGAGCGAGGGATCGGCAACCCGCGGCCCAGCGGGTCGCGGCTTCAGCGGGTCGCGGCCCAGCGGGTCGCGGCTTCAGCGGGTCGCGGTCACCGCCGCCGGCTCCGCGGCGGTCGCGGTCTGCGCCGGCTTGAGCGACTGCACGATGTCGATCCACTCCTGGAGCTTGCGCTGCAGGTGCTGGCGCTGCTTGGGCGTCGCGCGCGCGAGCATCGCGGCGCCCATCGCATCACCCGCGGCCAGCGAGGACTCCGCGCCCACGCGGTCCGGACCGTCGCGCAGCTGCGCATAGCGCATCAGGTGCTCACGCATCCAGCGGGTCGCCGTCGCCTCGTCGGGGCGCTCGACGCGGATGCGCTCGAGCACCTCCAGCAGATCCTGCTGGCGACCGAGCCGCTGCGCGAACCAGACGTCCTCGGTGTCCGGCGCCTCGGCGGCGATGCGCCGTGCGAACTGCTTCTGCTCGGCGGTCAGCGAGCCCAGGAAGAGTTCGGCGCGCTCGATGTAGCGCTTCGTGCGCGTCTCGATCCGGTCGGCCCGGCCGGGCGGCATCCACTCGCGACGCATCTTGTCGTTGTCGCGACCGAGCTCCTCGCGCATGCGCACGATCTGCGAGGGCGCGAGCGTGCCCGCGACCTCGGCGGCCACCGGCGCGATCTGTTCGGCGATCGGCTTCCAGCGCTCGAACGCGGCGACCCGCCAGGCGCGGATCTGCGCCTCGTCGACGTCCCCGGCGGCGATGCGGCGCTGGACCTCCTGCAGGAAGGCCTGGTAGTCGTCGAGCTGGGTGCGGCGGTGCCAGGCCTGCAGCGTCTCCATCCGCCGGGACGTGAGGGCCCGCTGGTCCGCGTTCAGCGCCAGGTAGGTGTCGGCCCGCCAGGCCGCCAGCATCGGCAGATTCTCGTAGCCGAGGCGCGCCATGGAGCAGCCCGACGCGATGAAGCAACTGGCGACAAACGGCACACAGACCCTCAGGAGTCGCGTGCTAACATGTTCGGAGCCCACCGAAGAATACACTCCAACTCGTTGATTCATAAGCAGAATTCGATGAATATCGTGGTGCTCGCAGCCGGCATGGGCAAACGCATGCGCTCGGACCTGCCGAAGGTACTCCACCGGCTCGCGGGGCGCTCGCTGCTCGCGCATGTCGTGGCGACCTCCCGCACTCTATCGCCCGGACGCATCGTCGTGATCCACGGCCATGGCGGCGAACAGGTACGCGCCGCCCTCGATGCGCCGGACCTCGCCTGGGCGAAGCAGGAACCGCAGCTGGGCACCGGCCACGCGGTGATGCAGGCGCTGCCCCACCTCGACGACGCGGTGCCCACGCTGATCCTGTACGGCGACGTCCCGCTGACACGCGCCGACACCCTGCGCCGCCTCGTCGAGGCCGCTGGCACCGAGCGCCTCGGGCTGCTGACCGTCGACCTGGCCGAACCCGACGGATACGGGCGCATCGTCCGCGACGGCGACCGTCCGTCGGATGACGGTCGCGGCCCTGTCCTGCGCATCGTCGAGCACAAGGACGCCAGCGCCGCCGAGCGGGCGATCCGCGAGGTCAACACCGGGATCATGGTCGTGCCGACGCCGCTGCTGCGTCGCTGGCTCGGCGCCCTGTCCAACCACAACGCCCAGCGCGAGTACTACCTGACCGACATCGTCGCGATGGCCGTCGCCGAGGGCGTGCCGGTGGCCCCGGTGCAGCCCGCCGACGAGTGGGAGACGCTGGGCGTGAACAGCCCCGCGCAGCTCGCGCAGCTCGAGCGCATCCACCAGCGCACCCTGGCCGACACCTTGCTCGAGGCCGGCGTCTCGCTCGCCGACCCGGCCCGCATCGACATCCGCGGCAGCCTCGTGGCCGGCCGCGACTGCCACATCGACGTCAACTGCGTGTTCGAGGGCACGGTCGTGCTCGGCGACCGCGTGCGCATCGGCGCGAACTGCGTGCTGCGCGACACCAGCGTCGGCAGCGGCACCGAGATCCTGCCGATGTGCCACGTCGATTCGGCCACCGTCGGCGCCGACGCCCGGATCGGTCCGTTCGCCCGGCTGCGTCCCGGCACGCGGCTCGCCGACGACACCCACGTCGGCAACTTCGTCGAGATCAAGAACACCACGCTCGGTGCGCATTCCAAGGCCAACCACCTCGCCTACGTCGGCGATGCCGTGGTCGGCGAGCGCGTGAACATCGGCGCCGGCACGATCACCTGCAACTACGACGGCGCCAACAAGCACGTCACCGTGATCGAGGACGACGCCTTCATCGGCAGCGACACCCAGCTGGTGGCGCCGGTGACCGTCGGCCGCGGCGCGACGCTCGGCGCCGGCACCACCCTCACGCGCGACGCGCCGGCGGGTCAGCTGACCGTCTCGCGCGCCAAGCAGACCTCGATCCCGGGCTGGGCCCGTCCGGTCAAGACCCCGAAGATTCCCAAGGAGTGATCCGCATGTGCGGCATCGTCGGCGCAGTGGCGCAACGCAACGTCGTCCCCATCCTGATCGAGGGGCTCAAGAAGCTCGAGTACCGCGGCTACGACTCCGCCGGCATCGCCATCGTCAACGGGGCGATGTCGCGCGTGCGCGCCGTCGGCCGCGTCGCCGACCTCGAGGCGCTGACGACCGAGCAGCGCTCGGACGCACCCACCGGCATCGCCCACACCCGCTGGGCCACGCACGGCGGCGTCACCGAGACCAACGCCCACCCGCACTACTCCGACGGGTCCGGCATGCAGGTCTCGGTCGTGCACAACGGCATCATCGAGAACCACGAGGCGCTGCGCGCCGAGCTGCGCGAGCAGGGCTACGTCTTCCAGTCCGAGACCGACACCGAGGTCATCGCGCACCTGCTGCATTCGGTGGTCCGCGGCGGCACCCGGCTCTTCGAGGCCGTCCAGCAGGTGGTGCATCGCCTGCACGGCGCCTATGCCATCGCCGCCGTCAGCACCGCCGAGCCCCACACCGTGGTCGGCTCGCGGCGCGGCTCGCCGCTGCTGCTCGGCGTCGGCCGCGACGGCACCGGCCGCGGCGAGAACTTCCTCGCCTCCGACACCTCCGCGCTGCTGCAGGTCACCAAGTACGTGACCTACCTCGAGGAAGGCGACGTGGTGGAGATCGGCATCGACGGCTACCGCATCGTCGACGCCGACGGCGCGCCGGCCAAGCGGGCCATCGTCGAGAGCCAGCTCTCGGCCGATGCCGTCGAGCTCGGCACCTACGCGCACTACATGCAGAAGGAGATCTTCGAGCAGCCCGGCGCCATCGCCAACACGCTCGAGATGGTCACCAGTGCCGCGTCGATCTCGCCCGGCCTCTTCGGCGCCGAGGCCGCCGAGGTGTTCGGCCGCACGAAGCAGCTGCTGATCCTCGCCTGCGGCACCAGCTACCACGCCGGCATGGTCGCCAAGTACTGGATCGAGTCGATCGCGAAGGTGCCGGTGTCGGTCGAGATCGCGAGCGAGTACCGCTACCGCGACTCCGTGCCCCAGGATGGCACGCTGGTGATGACGATCTCGCAGTCGGGCGAGACCGCCGACACGCTGGCCGCGCTGCAGCATGCGAAGTCGCTCGGCATGACCGACACGCTGACCATCTGCAACGTGCCCGAGTCGGCGCTCATCCGCCAGAGCAAGCTGCGCTTCCTGACGCGCGCCGGCCCCGAGATCGGCGTGGCCTCCACCAAGGCGTTCACCACCCAGCTCGCCGCGCTGTTCGTGCTGACGCTGGTGCTCGCCAAGCAGCGCGGGCGCCTGGACGCCGCGCGCGAACGCGAGCTGCTCGTGTCGCTGCGCCACCTGCCGGCCGCGCTCAACCGCGTGCTCGCCTGCGAGCCCGAGGTCAAGGCCTGGGCCGGGCACTTCGCGCCGCGCCACCATGCGCTGTTCCTCGGCCGCGGCATCCACTTCCCGATCGCGATGGAAGGGGCGCTCAAGCTCAAGGAGATCACCTACATCCACGCCGAGGCCTATGCCGCCGGCGAGCTCAAGCACGGCCCGCTCGCGCTGGTCGACACCTCGATGCCGGTGGTGGTGGTCGCCCCCAACGACGCGCTGATCGAGAAGCTCAAGAGCAACCTGATGGAAGTGCGCGCCCGCGGCGGCGAGCTCTTCGTCTTCGCCGACCGCGACACCCGCATCGAGCCCGCCGACGGCGTGCACGTGATCAACCTGCAGGACCACGCGGGGCCGCTGTCGCCGATCCTGCACGTGCTGCCGCTGCAGCTGCTGTCGTACCACGTGGCGCTGGCGCGGGGCACGGACGTGGACAAGCCCAGGAATCTGGCGAAGAGCGTGACGGTGGAGTGAGGGGGCTGCGCGACGCCCCCGCCCGACGGGGCGCGCTCGGCGCGCTCGGCTCGTTGGGCGCGCTCGCCTCGCTCGGCGCCTCGGGCGCCGGTCGGGCGATCGGTGCGGCCGCTGCGATGTCGATCGCGAGCGAGGCCCGCGCCGCGGGCAACAGCGCGACCGCGCAGCCGCTGCCGCAGGGCGCGACCCTGCTCGAGTCGGCCGACTCGCCCTTCAGCGCCATCCGCGTCTACGAGATCGACGGCGCGCGCCTGATGGCCTTCGACGGCCAGTCGAGCGGCAGCGTTCAGTCGGCCTGGC
>CAIUGQ010000172.1 GCA_903898725.1 uncultured Burkholderiales bacterium
CCCTGCGCGCCCGGCGGCGGCAGCCGGTCGGCGAGCTCGTCGTCGAAGACGATGGCCGCGGCGCCGCACTGCCCGAGCACGTACGCGAGGCCGTCGGCCTGCTCGCGCACCGACACCGGCACCGCGATCGCGCCGAGCCGCAGCACCGCGAGCAGGCTCGTCACGAACTCGGGGCGGTTCGACACCAGCATCACCACCCGGTCGCCGGCGCTCACGCCGTCGGCGGCCAGCGAGCTCGCGAGCCGGCCCGCCGCGAGGTCGAGCTCGAGCCAGGTCCAGCGCCGGCCCTCGAACACCATCGCCTCCCGGCCGGGGCCGCGCGCGAGGGCCTGCTCGAACATCGCATGCACCGACGGCGGCCGCTCTGCGAAGCAGCGCACGAGCCGGTCGCCGAAGCGGGTCTCGTGGCGGGTCGCGGGGTGCTGCAGGGGGGCGCTCATCTCGGGTCTCCTCGTCACCGTCTTCGGCGAAGATGGTAAGGCCCCGCGGGCGCGTCCGACCCGCAGTCACCCCTGGCGGGCCGGCCCGAGCCCCGCGGCGACGGGCCCGTCACGGGGTCGGGCCCGTCCCGAACGAGAAACCGGAATGCCCGTCGTCTGGATCCTGTCGAGCCTGCTGCACGGATACGTCGCGCTGCGGCTGCTGCCCTGGCTCGCCACCTGGCCGATCGCCGCCTTCGGTCTGGGCATCGTCCTGGCGGTCTCGACGGTGCTGCTGCCGCTCGGACTGCGGACGCTGCGCCGCCGCCGCAGCGGGCGCGAGGCCGCCCTGCACTGGGCGGGCATGGTCAGCCTGGGCGCGCTGTCCTCGCTGGCGGTGCTCACGCTGCTGCGCGACGCCGGCCTGCTGCTCGCGCATGGGGTCGACGCGGTCTGGCCGGCCGCCCTCGGGCTCGATGCGATCGCGCTGGGCAGCGCGGTCGCGGTGCCGGTGCTCGGCGCGACCGCGACCGCCTGGGGCTTCGCGAACGCGAGGCGGCGGGCCGGCGTGGTCGATGTCGACGTGGCGATCGCGGGGCTGCCGCCCGGCCTCGTCGGCTTCACGATCGTGCAGCTGAGCGACGTGCACGTGGGGGCCACGATCGGGCGCGCCTACGTCGCCGCGATCGTCGATGCGGTGAACCGGCTCGACGCCGATGCCGTCGCGATCACCGGCGATCTGGTCGACGGCGGCGTGCGCGAGCTCGCGGCGCATGTCGAGCCGCTGCGCGGCCTGCGTTCGCGCCACGGCACCTTCTTCGTCACCGGCAACCACGAGTACTACTCGGGCGCGCCCGCATGGGTCGAGGCGCTCGAGGCGCTCGGCATGCGGGTGCTGCAGAACGAGCACGTGGTGCTGGACTCGGGCGGCGCGTCGCTGGTGCTCGCTGGCGTCACCGACTGGTCGGCCGGCCACTTCGATCCGGGACGGCGCAGCGACCCGGTCGCCGCGCTGGCGGGGGCACCGGCGGGGGTCGGCGCCCGCGTGCTGCTCGCCCACCAGCCGCGCAGCGCCCCGGCGGCGGCGGCCGCCGGCTTCGACCTGCAACTGTCCGGTCACACCCATGGCGGACAGTTCCTGCCCTGGACGTGGTTCGTGCGACTGCAGCAGCCCTATACCGCCGGCCTGCACCGGCTGGGCCGGCTCGCGGTCTACGTGAGCCGCGGCACCGGCTACTGGGGGCCGCCCAAGCGCTTCGGTGCGCCGTCCGAGATCACCCGTGTGCGTCTGATCGCGGCGGCCCGCATCGGCTAGCATCCGGGGCGCCCGGCCGGTCCGTCTGCACCCTCGTCCGCCGCCCAGCCTGCCCCGCCCGTGCGACCCGCACGGCCCCTCTCGTGGACCGCCATGCCGACCCGACCCGACCTCACCCTGTTCGACCTCGATCACACGCTGCTCGACGGCGACAGCAACCAGCTCTGGCTGGCCTGGCTGGTGGAGCAGGGTGTCGCGCCGCCCGCCCGCCTCGCGCAGCAGGCGGACTTCTACGCGCGCTACCAGGCGGGCACGCTCGACATCGATGCCTACCTGGCGTTCCACCTGTCGCTGCTGGTGGAGCGTGACGTGGCCGCCTGGTTGCCGCTGCGCGATGCGTTCGTCGCCGCGCGGATCGCGCCGCGCATCAGCGATGCCGCCCGCAATGCGGTGGCCGTGCACCGCGAGCGCGGCGATGCGGTCGCGGTCGTGACCGCGACGCACGACTTCCTCGCCGCCGGCATCCTCGCGCTGTTCGGCAGTCCGCCGCTGGTGGCCACGCGCTGCGAGGTGCAGGCGGGCCGCTTCACCGGGCGGCTGGTCGGCGTGCCCTGCTTCGCGCAGGCCAAGCCCGGCTGCGTGCGCGACTGGCTCGCCGCGCAGGGCCGCGACTGGGACGACTTCGCCGCCGTCCGCTTCTACAGCGACTCGGCCAACGATCTGCCGCTGCTCGAGGCGGTGAGCCACCCGGTCGTGGTCGACGCCGACGCCCGGCTCGACGCGATCGCCCGGGGCCGGGGATGGTCCCGGCTCAGCTGGCGCCTGGACGTGACGGGCGCCTGACGGGCCCGGCGGATCCGACGGGTCCGCCCCCGCCGCCATCCGCCTTTTTCGGCCGGGATCCGCAGCGCTGCGGGCCCCGCAGAGCGGGGCCGCGCACCCGCCGCCCATCGACCGTCCACTGCCGGTCGGGCGGGAAGCTGCCGTTCGTGATCCGTCAACCGCCGTTCGTCGGTCGCCCCGGCATACGTGACTTCCGAGCCACCGGAAGTGTGAACTTAGTCTCATGTCCGTCGTGATCGGGCTGAGAACCTTCGCCTCGTTCCGGGCGGCCTTCGCCGGCACCCCGACCCAAAGAACAGGCGCGACACGACATGAACACCCTCCTCAAGACAGGATCCCGGCTCGGCCTCGGCCTCGGCGTGGCGCTCGTGCTCGCCGCCTGTGGCGCCGGGCTGCCGACGACGAGCCAGCCTGCCGGTGCGGCACCCGCGCCGTCCCCGGCCGGTGCGCCCGCGGCGGTGGCCGGCACGCCCGAATCCGGTCCGCTCGGCCCGTCGGCGCCGGCCGTGCCCACGGACCTGCCGACGAGTGCCGCCGAGGCGTCGCGCTTCATCACCAAGTCGACCTTCGGCACCACACAGGCCGACATCGACCGCGTGATGCAGCTCGGCTACTCGGGCTGGATCGACGAGCAGTTCACCAAGCCCTCGCGCACGCATCTGGCGAACATCGCCGAGATGACCGCGACGCTGACCGAGACCTCGACCCAGATCGGTCCGACCTGGATGCAGAACAGCTTCTGGCGCAACGCGCTGACCGGCGAGGACGTGCTGCGCCAGCGCGTCTCGTTCGCGCTCTCGCAGATCTTCGTGGTCTCGCAGATGAACCCGGACATCGGCGTGCGGATGGCCGCCGGCTACTACGACATCCTCGGGCGCAACGCATTCGGCAACTTCCGCCAGCTGCTCGAGGAAGTGACCCTGTCGCCGGCGATGGGCGTCTACCTCTCGCACCTGGGCAACCGCAAGACCGACCTCGCGACCGGGCGTCTGCCCGACGAGAACTACGCGCGCGAGATCATGCAGCTGTTCACGATCGGCCTGTACCAGCTCAACCAGGACGGCACGGTCAAGGTCGATCCCTCCGATGGCCAGCCGATCGAGACCTATGGCGTCGCCGACATCCAGGGCCTCGCGAAGGTGTTCACCGGCTTCTCCTGGGGCGGCCCCGACACCTCGTCGGCCCGCTTCGTGAACCGCATCGTCGGCAACTCGGACCGGGACATCCTGCCGATGCAGGGCTACCCGCAGTTCCACGAGACCGGCCCGAAGAGCTTCCTCGGCCGCACGATCAACACCTCGACGCCGAACGACAGCCTCAAGCAGGCGCTCGACATCCTGTTCAACCACGAGAACGTCGGCCCCTTCATCGGCCGACTGCTGATCCAGCGCATGGTGACCAGCAACCCGTCGCCGGCCTATGTGGGCCGGGTGGCGGCGGCCTTCGCCAACAACGGCAAGGGGGTCCGCGGCGACATGAAGGCGGTGATCCGCGCGGTGCTGCTCGACCCCGAGGCCGCGAACCCGCCGGCCGAGTGGGCGATCGTCAACGGCCGGATCCGCGAACCGGTGCTGCGCATGACCGCGCTGCTGCGTGCGCTGGGTGCGACCTCGACCAGCAAGGAGTTCCGCATCGACACCACCGACAACCCGGCGAACTCGCTCGGTCAGTCGCCGATGCGCGCGCCCTCGGTGTTCAACTTCTACCGGCCGGGCTACGTGCCGCCGAACTCGGAGCTCTCGCGGACCCGGCTCGGTGCCGCCGACCGCGTGCCCGTCGCCCCCGAGCTGCAGATCACCAACGAGGTGTCGGTCGCCGGCTGGCTGATCGCCGCCAAGGGCGTCATCGACAGCGGCATCGGCTCCGGGACCGACGTCAAGCCGGCGTTCGCCCCGCTGACGGCGATGGCGCACAACCCGTCGGCCCTGGTCGACCGTCTGATCCTGCTGCTGGCGCCGGCGAACCAGATTCCGCAGAGCCTGCGCAACGAGATCGTGACCGAAGTCCTGACGATCACGCTCCCGACGACCGGCGACGCCGCCGCCCGCCTGAACCGCGTGAAGCTCGCGACGCTGCTGCTGGTCGTCTCGCCCGAATTCATGCTGCAGCGCTGACCCGCGCGCCGACACGGACATCGACATCATGAAACGCACCTTCGACGCCTCCCGCCGCCGCTTCCTCGCCACGGCGAGCGCGCTGTCGGCCGTGGGCCCCACCGTCGCGCCCTTCGCGCTGAACCTCGCGTCGATCGGCAATGCCGCCGCGCAGTCCAGCTGTTCGGCGAGCGACTACAAGGCGCTGGTCTGCATCTACCTCAGTGGCGGCAACGACTCGTTCAACATGGTCATCCCGACCGACGACGCGAGCTACGCGGCCTATCAGGCGGCGCGCGACATCAATCCCTCGCCGATCCTGATCGCGCGTTCGGGCTCCGGCTACGACGCGATCGGCCTGAACCCGCTGGTGCCGCTGCCGGGCAACCGCCCGATCGCGCTGCACCCCGAGATGACGCACGCCGCAGCGCTGTTCGATGCGGGGCGCCTCGCGATCGTCCCGAACGTCGGGCCGCTGACCTATCCGATCGCCAGCAACGCCGAGTACAACACGCTCGCCAGCCAGCGCAAGCTGCCGGTGCGCCTGTTCTCGCACAACGACCAGACCTCGGCCTGGCAGGCCTTCGGGCCGGAAGGCACGACCCGCGGCTGGGGCGGTCGTCTGGGTGACCTGTTCGCCTCGTGCAACGGCGTGCGCTCGACCTTCACGTCGATCTCGGCGACCGGCAACGTGGTGTTCCTCGCCGGCGACACGACGGTCCAGTACCAGGTGACCACCTCGGGCGCCGTGACCGTGCCGAACACCACCGGGGCGCTGTACGGTGCGCCGAACGGTGGCGCGGCGATGGCACGGATCGCGGCGCGCACCCGCCCGGACGATCACCTGCTGCTGCGCGAGCAGGCCTCGATCACGAAGCGCTCGATCGACCTGGGCGCCGACCTGGGCAGCCTGATGCTGCCGTTCTCGAGCGTGCCCGCGGCGCCCACCTGGCGCACCGTCAACCCGAACGACAACACCGGCGCGGCCACCAACTCGCTGTCCGAGCAGCTCCGGATCGTGGCGCGGATCATCGGCGGCGCGGCCAAGTCCACCAGCGGGGTCAAGCGCCAGGTGTTCATGGTCCAGCTCGGCGGCTTCGACACGCACGACGGCCAGCCGATCGGCCATGCGCGCCTGATGGGCCGGCTGTCGCAGGCGCTGGACTACTTCAACACGCTCCTGGCGAGGCCGGAGATCGATGCCGCCGATGCGGTCACCGTCTTCACCGCCTCCGAGTTCGGCCGCACCTTCGGCAGCAATGGCGACGGCACCGACCATGGCTGGGGCGCGCACCACCTGGTGATGGGCGCGGCGGTCGACGGCGGCAAGGTCCACGGCGTGATCCCCGAGATGGGCCTGAACGCGCCGCGCACGCTCGCCCGCGGCTCGATGATCCCGGCGATCGCGGTCGACCAGTACGCCGGGCACCTCGCGCGCTGGTTCGGCGCGAGCCCGACGAACCTCGCCTCGCTGTTCCCGAACCTGTCGCGCTTCTCCGGGTCGGCCGCGCCGTCGTTCTTCAAGCCCTGAACGCCCGGCCCGGGCGCCTCGCCGCGGGCCCGTTCCAGGATCCGTCCCCGCCCGCCGCGGCGGGCGTCGGCGTGGCTGCCTCGATCGCGTACGATCACGGCCTCCACGGAGGAACGCGATGAAGCAGAACTGGATCGGCGGCGCCTGGGTCGACGGCGCGAGCGTCACCCGCAACATCAACCCCTCGGACACCTCCGACCTGGTCGGCGAGTACGCGCAGGCCGACGCCGCGCAGACCGCCACGGCCATCGCCGCGGCCCGCGAGGCCGCCGCGAAATGGTCGCTGTCCACGCCGCAGCAGCGCTTCGACGCGCTCGACGCGGTCGGCACCGAGATCCTCGCCCGCAAGGCCGAGCTCGGCGACCTGCTCGCCCGCGAGGAGGGCAAGACCCTGCCCGAGGCGATCGGCGAGGTCGGCCGCGCCGGCCAGATCTTCAAGTTCTTCGCCGGCGAGGCGCTGCGCATCCAGGGCGAGAAGCTGGGCTCGGTTCGCCCCGGGCTGGACGTCGAGATCACCCGCGAGCCGATGGGCGTGGTCGGCATCATCGCGCCGTGGAACTTCCCCATCGCGATCCCGGCCTGGAAGATCGCGCCGGCGCTCGCCTACGGCAACTGCGTGGTGTTCAAGCCCGCCGATGCGGTGCCCGGCAGCGCCTGGGCGCTGGCCGAGATCCTGTCGCGCAGCGGCCTGCCCGCGGGCGTGTTCAACCTCACGATGGGCCGTGGCTCGCAGGTCGGCCAGGCGCTGCTCACCGACCGCCGCGTCGATGCGATCAGCTTCACCGGGTCGGTCGCCACCGGCCGCAAGGTCGCGCAGCAGTGCATCGAGCGGATGGCCAAGTTCCAGCTCGAGATGGGCGGTAAGAACCCGCTGGTGGTGCTCGACGACGCCGACCTCGCCACCGCGGTGAACTGCGCGGTGCAGGGCGGCTTCTTCTCCACCGGCCAGCGCTGCACGGCGTCGTCGCGGATCATCGTGACCGAGGGCATCCACGACCGGTTCGTCGCGGCCACCGTCGAGGCGATGAAGAAGCTCACCATCGGGGATGCGCGCGCCAAGGGCGTGGACATCGGCCCGGTGGTCGACCAGGGCCAGCTCGACCAGGACCTGGAGTACGTGTCGATCGCCAAGGGCGAGGGCGGACGCGTGGCCTTCGGCGGCGAGGTGCTCGAGCGCGCGACGAAGGGCTTCTACATGGCGCCGGCCCTGATCACCGACACCACCAACGCGATGCGCATCAGCCGCGAGGAGGTGTTCGGGCCGGTGTGCAACGTGGTCCGCGCCAAGGACTACGACGAGGCGCTCGCGATCGCCAACGACACCGAGTTCGGCCTGTCCTCGGGCATCGTCACCACCTCGCTCAAGTACGCGTCGCACTTCAAGCGCCACGCTCAGGCCGGCATGGTGATGGTCAACGTCCCGACCGCGGGCGTCGACTACCACGTGCCCTTCGGCGGCCGGAAGGGCTCGTCCTACGGCCCGCGCGAGCAGGGTCGCTACGCGGCGGAGTTCTTCACCACGGTGAAGACGGCGTACACCTTCCCGGGGTGAGCACCGGCGTCACGGGGTCTCGGTGCCGACGATCCGCGTGACGAGGTAGCGGCGCAGCGCGAGCAGCTCGGCGAGGGCATCCTCCGGATAGCCCCGCCGGTCGCCGCGCCGGTCGGCCATCAGTTCGCCGAGCGTCTTCAGGGCAGCCGCCGGCGTGTCCCAGACGATGCTGAGGCCGTTCAGGACGTGCGGGAAGCGCTCCGCGAGCACCGGGACGTCCAGACCCGCCTCGCGGATCGAGGTCAGCAGGTGCACCGTGTCGTCCGACAGCGGCTGCAGGCCGTGCAGCCGCCGCGGCAGGGGCGCGGCGACGGCCCGGATGCCGGACGCTGGCGCAGTCGGTGAGGGGGCGTCGGGCACGTTTCGGTTGGCGGGAGTCGGATCGGGACGCTTGTCCATGGCAGGGCTCGTGTCGAGGTGCGCACGCATCGGCTAAGGCGCGAGCACGCGAGGCGGCAGGGGCGCGCATCCCCGGACTGTCGGCGCGACGCCTCGTTCGTGACACGGACCTGTGCAGCGAACGTGCCAGGCTCGACTTGTTCACGCTGCACGCGTGAGCGACCGCTTGAGGGCTGCCCGGCAGGACCGTGCGCTGACGTACGGCGTCATCCGACCGACGAAATGCGTCACCCGGGGTGCCGCAGCGGGGCACCGTGCACGGCGGGCCGTCCGGCCGGTGGATCGACGCCGACCGGGTGCGTTTCGCATCGCGGCGCTCATGGGAAAATCGGGGGATCCGACCGACTTAGCCGATACGCCATGAGCGAACGCGTCACCGAACATGTGCTGCTGAGCGCGCTGACGCAGCAGCGCTTCCTCGCCCGTCTCGAGCAGCGTGCCGAGTCCTTCGACCGGGATGCGCTGTCCGACGTCTGGCGCGCGGCTCGCGAAGCGGCGATGCGCCTCGAGGAGCGCGAAGCGGGGTGCGCCGACGACGCGGCGGTCCTGCCCATTCCTGCCGAGATGGCCGCGCACATCGATGCGGTGGTCGGCCTGCCGGCGATCGACGGCGCCTTCAGCCGGGTACCGGTGATGTTCGGCCTGATCGAGCTCGATTCGACGATGACGTCCCGCGCGGTGCTGGTCGAGGAGCGCCTGGACGCCATGAAGGCCGCGTGGAGCACCGTGCCCGACGATCCAGCGCTCGCGGCGGCATGCCTGCCCCTAGAGAGCGAGCCGCTCGCGTCGCCGCGGGTGAGCTTCGATGGACGGTGCCTGTCCATCCTGGACGAGGACGAGCGCTTCCAGCAGCTCGAGCTGAGCGTGGAGACCGGCTCGGCGGCACTGGAGTTCGAGGGGCCGGGCGAGGTTCACGCAGCGCTGCGCCTGCTGGTCGGCGTCCCGCCGCCGGTGATGCACGCGGTCCGCCTGAACGACCGCCTGCTGCTCGTCGATGGCCACCATCGGGCACGCATCCTGCGCGCCGCTGGGGCGACCTTCCTGCCGTGCATCGTGTCGGTCTGCGCCGACTACGACGACGTGCGCACCGCCGCACCGTCACTCGGCGACCTCGATCTGGACGCCCTGTTCGAAGCGCCCCGTCCGCCGATGCTGCGTGATTTCGGCCGCGCGTCGCTGGTCCACAGCTATCTCGCGCGACGACCGGGACGCCTGCTCCAGTGGCGGATCGAGGCGTCGACCCACCCGCTGCCCTGAGTCCGGCCGACTCAGCTCGCCTCGCCTGCGGGCTGCTCCAGTGCTGCGGCCTGAGCGGCCGCCTGGCGCTCGAGGTCCCACCACGCGACCAGCTTGTGCACGGCATCCGGGGCGTCGTCGAGGTACCCGGGCGCGAACCTCAGCGGTGGCTGCAGGTGGTAGTTCCGGCAGTCGCGAAACCAGGGCCTCGAGTAGATCAGGTTGAGGATCGGTCGGACATGTTCCGAGCGGTTGCCGATGCCCAGGTGGGCGACCGAGTAGTCGAGCAGCACGCACGAGCCGAGTGGCACCTCCGGATCCTGATGCGGCAGCCCTGAGGCGAGGCGCAGCGGCACCCGCTGCGACTGCTTGAACATCCGGGTCGTGCCGGTCGTCGCGTCGAGCTGCAGCAGCGGAATGATGATCTGCGCCGCGAAGGCCGGATGCTCGAGCAGCCAGCCGTCTTCCTCGAACAGCTCAGAGTGGTCCTTGTGGATGTTCTGGTCCTGGCTGCCCGGCAGCGAGATCACCGCGGTGTAGGCACTCAGGATGCATTCCTTGCCCAGCACGGTGCGCATCAGCGGCATCAGCAGGTCCGACGCCACCAGATCCGGTGTGCCGAACTCCTCGTCCAGTGCCATCGTGAGCATGAAGCGCTTGTCGCCGACCTGCAGCACGCCCTGATGGTCGATGTCCTCGAAGTACTCGCTCTGGGTCTGCGCGAAGGCATGCTGCAGACGAGCGATCCGGTCGGGCGGAAACACGTTGTCGATCTGCACGACGCCGTACGTGCGGAACAGTTCGGCGAGCAGCGCGAGCGTGTCGGGCTCGAGCCGCCCGGCCGCATGCTCGGCCTCCGAGATCGCCCACCTCGGCAGGCCTGCCGGCGTCGCCGCGATGTCGCGGGCGCGCGCCATGCTGTCCAGCCTCGTGCGCAGCGCGAGCGCGGCGGCATTGGCCGGGTCCGAGGCGAGCGCACGTCCGACGAGCGCGGCACAGCCGGCGACGTCGGCATGCGCCAGCCGGGCCCGTGCCAGGCCGGTCAGCGCGTCGGGCTGGTCCGGGTCGATGTCGATCGATGCCTGGTACGCCTCGTTCGCGGTTGCCGCATCGCCGAGCCGGTAGGCGAGCGCCGCGAACCGATTGAGCAGCACGAGGTCCTCGGGCGCCCTGGCCAGTCGATCCTGCACCAGCCGATAGGCGCGGGGCCACTCCTGGCGCTGCTCGTAGTCGTCGGCGGACGCGATCGCCGTCCGATCGTCCCGCGATGCGAGCCAGTCGCACAGGTCGAGCAGGTCGCTGAGCTTGGCGCGCAGCGTGTCGCCGGCATCGGCTCGGTCGTTCTCCCCCGGATAGCGGCCGAACCGGCTGATGAATCGGATCTGGCCGGCGCACAAGGCGCCGGGCAGCAGCGCGAGCAGGCGTTCGGTCGTTGCATAGCCGTGTTCGGCCAACGTTTCGACATAGGCCATCAGGGCGCGGGCGTCGGGTGAGTCGGCCGGCGCCTGCGCGCGAGCGATCCGGTCGAGCACCAGGGTCGCGCTTGCGCAGCCCATGAACAGTCCGTGCAGGCTGAGCCCGGCCGGCCCGACGGCCGCCTCGTCCCAGTCGAAGAGGACCACGTCGCCATCCGGGCGGATCGCCACGTTCCAGCGATGCAGGTCGCCGTGGCTCAGGGTCGGGGGCAGGTCGGCGCAGCCCGCGAGGTGGGCTCGCAGCAGGCCGGCTCGAGCCTGCAGCAGCGACGCGTACCGGCGGGCATCGGCCGCACCGATGAAGTAGTCGGCCTGGACCCGCGCACCGGCACCCGCCGCATCCGTGTCGGGCCGTGCCGACGCCGGCGACAGGAAGTCGAGCAGTTCGTCCAGCACGAGCGTGGTGTCGATCCGCTCGAGCGCGGCCAGCAGGCGGGGCGAGCCAGCCGACTGCGCCTCGATCGTCGCGTAGCGGCGCAGCACCGCCAGCAGGTCGTCGTCGGACTCGTCGAAGTCGGGCGGCTCGCCGCCGTGATCGGCGGTCAGCAGCCAGCCTTCGTCGGCCCGTGCGGCGATCACGGTGGGCACATGCGCCGGGAACGCCTCGGCGACCGCGAGCATGTGCCGGATGGACGCGCGTTGCACCGGGGGCACGACCTTCAGGTAGCCGGTCCCGTCGCTGCCGGTCAGCCGATAGGTGCTGGCCCAGCCGCTTTCGGTGACGGTCTCCACCTCATCCGCATCGAGCCGTTCCACGGCCCATTCGACGGCGCGTCGATCGGTCGCCGCGCACGCATAGTCAATCGTCTTCATGGTGTTCCGCTGTCGTGTCGTGGATCACGTCGATCTCGGCGCGCTCGAACCAGTTGTCGTCGTCCCATTCGTGGACGCCGCCCACCGCGTTGTAGTTGATGGTGAGCTCCTCGTCCGGCTCGATGTCGCGCACGGCGACATACCGCATCACGTTCTGGCGCGCGTCGGCGACGTAGCGCAGGTTGGCGGGGTTGGCGTGGTTGTACATGCTGCCGTACCCGAGTGCGACCGCCTGACTCCGGGGCACGCCGGTCAGTGTCGTCCAGTCGAACACGTAGGTCTTCAGCAGCGCGGGCAGCGCGTCGTAGTCGACCTTCAGCACCAGGACCGGTGCGACCTCCACGACCTCGCCCGACACGAAGCGACGACTCGCGAAGACACCTCGGCCCCGCTCGGTTCCGGTGTCCCGGACACACAGGTCAGGAGCGTTCATGACGGTGTTCATGGTGGCCTGCAGCCCTCGTTCGACCCATGGATGAATGCGAGCGAGGCTACCGAAATCGGTCCGCCTAAGCCGGTCGGAAGTCACGGTTCGCAAGCGAATGTCGATCAGCGGCGAAGGCACGGCGCCCGAGCGCGTCGGCCTGCGACTTTGTGCCTCGTGTGTATCGACCACAGCCTTGCAGGATTGCGCACCTGCTCGGAGCGATCGGGTCGATCCAGTGCAGTTCGGCATCGACCCGGCGATCCGCGCAGGCATCTGAAACGTAATCTCACTATCGGAGAGTAGGCATGCGGATTCTGACCCTGGAAGAACAGCTGGCCGTCAGCGGCGGCAAGGGCAGCAAGGGCTGCAGCGGCGGCAAAGGCGGCGGTCGCGGCAAGGGCGGCGGTCGTGGCAAGGGCGGCGGCCGTGGCAAGGGCGGTGGCCGCGGCAAGGGCGGCGGCTGCGGCGGCTGCGGCG
>CAIUGQ010000173.1 GCA_903898725.1 uncultured Burkholderiales bacterium
CGCTCGCCGACCATTCGGTGTTGCCGTCGTCCGAGCGCAGGCGCGCACCGGCCGACACGGCACGCGATCGGTAGTCGTGCTCGTCGGAGGCCGCGACGCCGGCGGTCCACGCCGAGCGCTCGAAGTGGCGGGTGAGCCGGACCTCGCCGGTGATGCGGCGGTCGCGGAACGACGAGGCACTGGACACCGCGCTGTGCCAGCGCGGGGAGGCACCCGAGACGGCGTCGGCGCCGCCGCTGGCCGCGATCGACCAGTCCGAACCGATCGGGCCGGTGTACCAGACCGAGGGCGAACTCACCCGGACCCGACGCAGGCCGGGCTGGCTGTCCTGGTACTCGAGGTGGCGCACGCCGACGGTGTGCGCGTCGGGCGCATCGAACGCGGCCGCGGGCGGTGCGACCCCGGGCAGCGCGAGCGCGGCCGCGAGCAGCGCGCGGCCCTGGCTCAGTTGCACCCGCAGCCGCCCCCGCCGATGCGTCCGCCTCCGGCGGCCGCCTCCCGGCTCGCATAGGCCTTGTCGGCGACCCGTGCGTCGGCCGCGTCGTCCATCCGCATCTCGGGTCGCGCGAGCTCGCCCTTTTCCCAGGGCTGCACCGGCCCTGCGCTCCCGCAGCCGGCGAGCAGCGCGGCCGCGAGCAGCACGGCCGCGGACCGGGCCGCGCTCATGGCCGCGCTCATCGGCGCCCCGCGCCGTCGTCGACGCCCGCCGACGCGCCGAGCGCACGTTCGATGCGCCGCTCGAGATCGGCGGTGTCCGCCGACCGGAACCCGTTGTGCACCGCCAGCACACGGCCGCTGGCGTCGATGAGCACCGAGGTCGGCATCGCGCGGATCGCATAGCGCCGCGCGAGGTCGCCCGACGGATCGAGCGCGATCGCGAAGGGCGGCGGGTCGCGCGCGACGAATCGGCGTGCCTCCGCGGGCCGTGCGTCGACGTTGACCGCGAGCACCCGAAGCCCGCGTGCGCCGTGGCGCCGCTGCAGATCGGCCATCCAGGGAAAGGACTGCCGGCAGGGTGCGCACCAGGACGCCCAGAAGTCGAGCCAGACCACGTGACCGCGTTCGGCCTCGAGGCTCACTGTGGCGCCGTCGAGCGCCGGCAGCTCGAAGGCCGGCGCGACATCGCCGGGCGCGACGGCGCGGGCGGCGACGGGCAGCGCGAGCAGGCCTGCGACGAGCAGCGCGGCCGCTGCCCGTGCGCAGGCCGAGGCGGCGGATCGGGCGATCCGACGTCGCCGTCGACCCCGGAGCGCCAGCGCGAGCGAGGCGGCCGCGAGCAGCGCAGGCAGCGTCGGGTCGCCCGCGCCGGGCAGGCCGATCGAACAGCCGCCGTAGCCCGCGTTGAACGGCGGGGCGATCGCGTCCTGCAGCGCGGCGTTGCCGGCGGACGTGTCCGGGGCGGGGTCGCCACCGCCCGAGCCGCCCGAGCCGCCGTCGACGCCCGTGGTGCCCGTGACGCCGACATCCGCCGCGGCGGGCGGCGCTGCCGCCCGCTTGCGCGACACCTCGCCGAGGAAGGCCCCGATGTCGATCGCGTCGCGCTCGCTCACGTGGGGCGCGAGGAAGGCCATGCCCGTCCGTACGGCGCCGATCGCGTTGAGGATCAGTGCGGCGTTGTCGGCGCCGCGCAGCGCCCGGTACTGGTTCAGCGACGGGTCGGGTCCGTGGCAGGACCCGTCCTGGCCGCAGCTCAGCGGGGCGTCGTTCGTCCGCGCCCACAGCGACTGCCCCCGCACCGGGTCCGCCGGCTGGGCGAGCGCCGCGGCGGACACGAGCGACAGCGAGGCGAGGACGGTCCGTGCGGTGAGCGTCGGCATGGGGGTGGCCTGGGGCGGCAGGCCACGCTATGCGCACTGCATGACGGTATCGTGTCGGTCCCGCTCCAGCGGGACGGGGCGGGCCGATGCCGACGGGGTCGACCCCGTCGGGGGCTCAGCCGCCCTCCAGCCTCGGCGCCTCGGTCTCGTCCTTCAGCGCCACCCCGGTCGCGCCGAGTCGCCGGGCGCCCTCGAGCAGCCCCGCGAGCGTCGCTGCCGCGCGCCCGTACGCGAGCCCCTCCGGGCGCACGTTCGAGATGCAGTTGCGCTCCGCGTCCGTGCGGCCCACGCGCGGTGCCCAGGTCAGGTAGATGCCGAGCGAGTCCGGTGACGACAGCCCCGGCCGCTCGCCGACCAGCAGCGCCACCGCACGCGCGCCGAGCGCCTCGCCGACCTCGTCGCCGAGCGCCACGCGCGCCTGCGTGGCGATGACGACCGGCCCGATCGCCCAGCCGGCCAGCCGCTCGCGCGCGGCCACGAGCAGCGGCAGCGCGTGTCGGGCGATCGCCACCGCCGACAGGCCGTCGGCGACGACGAACACCAGGTCGGGCGCGGCGGCGGGCGCCGCGGCGCGCAGCCCCGCGAGACTCGCCGCGTCGAGACGGCGGCCGAGGTCGGGCCGGCGCAGGTAGGTCGGGCGGTCGGCCGCCCGGCTGCGTGCGACCAGCGTGCCGAAGCCCGCGCCCTGCAGCGCCGAATCGAGTGCGGCGACGTCGAGCGGTGCGTGCACGGCGTCGCGGGCCTGCGCGTGCGCCAGGCCGAAGGCGAGCTGGGCGGACGTCGGCTGGCTCGATCCGGTTCGGCCGAGCGCGATGCGCGCGGGGGTGAACGCGCGCAGCGCGGTCCAGGCGTCGGGCTCGACGAGCGCTCGCGAGCCGTTCGACGCACCCTCCGGCACCGACCCGCGCTCAGGATCCGCGCTCATGCGCCCGCCTCCATCGCCCGCGCCATTCCCAGCAGGGCCGGCCCGCGCTGCGCGCCACCGAGCAGCCGCCCGTCCGCGTCCGCGATGCCCATGCGCTCCAGCCAGGCCTCGAACTCAGGCGCGCGCTTGAGACCCAGCGCCTCGCGCAGGTACAGCGCGTCGTGGAACGAGGTGCTCTGGTAGTTGAGCATCACGTCGTCGGCACCGGGCACGCCCATGATGAAGTTCACGCCGGCCACGCC
>CAIUGQ010000174.1 GCA_903898725.1 uncultured Burkholderiales bacterium
CGGCCGAGCCTGCGCTCGCCGATCATCACGTACAGCACCAGCCCGCCGACCGGCACCAGCAGCACCATCAGGATCCAGGCCATCGCGACACCGGGCGGATTGCGGCGCGAGAGGACGCGCAGCGTCACCGCGACGAACACCGCGAGATGGGCCAGCACGGGCAGCAGGACGTCGAGTCGCATGGCGAGGGCAGTCTAAGCGATGGACACGACACCCCCGCGCCGGGCCGCTCGCGGCGCAGGGTCGGAGGCGGGGAGGCGATAATCGGGCGATGGGCACGCCCGACCGCCATCCGAAGCAAGCGCACGAGCACGGGCATGAGCACGCTCATGAGCATGAGCAGGCTCATGAGCCTGGCCCGGCGCACGATCATGGCGATGACCGCAGCCACGCTCACAGCCATGGCCACGCTCACGGGCAAGGCCATGGCCACTCCCACGGCCACGGCCACACCCATGCACCGCTGCCGCCCGCCGGCCAGCGTCGGGTGTTCGCGATCGGCATCGCGATCAACGCCGCTTTCGTCGGGCTGGAGGCCTGGGCGGGCTGGTACTCGGGCTCGCTCGCGCTGCTCTCCGATGCCGGCCACAACCTCGGCGACGTGCTCGGCCTGGCACTCGCCTGGCTCGGCGCCTGGGCCGCGCAGCGTCCGAGCAGCGCGCGCTACACCTGGGGCTGGCGCCGCGGGGCGCTGCTCGCCGCGCTGCTCAACGCCGCACTGCTCGCGGTCGCGGTGGTCGCGATCGCCTGGGAGGCGATTCGCCGCCTCGGCGAGCCGGCACCGGTGGACACCGGCATCGTCGTCGGCGTGGCCGCGGCGGGCATCGTCGTCAACGGGCTGACCGCCTGGCTGCTGTCGCGCGGCGGGCAGGCCGACGTCAACATGCGCGGCGCCTTCCTGCACATGGCCGCCGACGCGGCGGTGTCGGCCGGCGTCGTGGTCGGCGGGCTGGTGGTGGCCGCCACCGGCTGGCTGCGGCTCGACCCGATCATCAGCCTCGGCATCGCCGCCCTGGTCGGCTGGAGCACGCTGGCCTTCGCGCGACAGTCGCTCGCGCTGTCGATGGACGCGGTGCCCGAGGCCATCGACCCGGCCGCGGTCGAGCGCCACCTGCGCGCGCTGCCGGGGGTCGCCGGCCTGCACGACCTGCACGTCTGGCCGCTGGGCAGCTCGGGCGCGGCACTCAGCGCGCACCTCGAGATGCCCGCGGGTCACCCGGGCGACGCCTTCCTGGTCGCGGCGCGTGCCTCGCTCGAGCGCGAGTTCGGCATCGGGCACGTGACGCTGCAGATCGAGACCGGCGGCGACTGCCCGCAGGACTGCGCGCGCGACCGATGAGCGCCGGCGCGCTGATGATCTCCGCGCCGGCCTCCGGGCACGGCAAGACGACCGTCACCGCCGCGCTGGCGCGGGCGTGGACCGACGCCGGGCTCGTGGTCCGCGTCTTCAAGACCGGCCCGGACTTCCTCGACCCGATGGTGCTGGCGCGCGCCGCGGGAGCGCCGGTCCGCCAGCTCGACCTGTGGATGGGGGGCGCCGAGCACTGCGCGGCCCTGCTGCACCGCGCCGCCGCCGAGGCCGACGTGGTGCTGGTCGAGGGCGCGATGGGCCTGTACGACGGCACGCCGTCGAGCGCCGACCTCGCCGCCCGGTTCGGCCTGCCCGTGCTCGCGGTGATCGACGCCAGCGCGATGGCGCAGACCTTCGGTGCGGTCGCCCACGGGCTGGCGACCTACCGGCCCGCGCCGGGTCTCGCCGGCGTCGTCGCCAACCGGACCGGCGGCGCGGTCCACGCGCGGATGCTGCGCGACAGCCTGCCGCCCGGGCTGCGCTGCTACGGCGCCCTGCCCCGCGACGCGGCCTTCGAGCTGCCGTCGCGCCATCTCGGGCTGGTGCAGGCCGGGGAGATCGCCGACCTCGACGCGCGGATCGC
>CAIUGQ010000175.1 GCA_903898725.1 uncultured Burkholderiales bacterium
ACGACGCCGCGCAGCGACATCGACCACGTGGTCACCGAGTTCGGCTCGGCGCGGCTGCGCGGGCTGTCGCTCGCCGAGCGCGCCCGTGCGCTGATCGCGATCGCGGACCCGGCGCACCGCGAGGCGCTCGAGCGCGCGGCGGCCGCGAGCCTCAGTCCAGGTCGCGCGCCAGCCGCAGCCCGCTGAACTGCCAGCGCGCGTCGGGCGGGAAGAAGTTGCGGTAGGTCAGGCGCGCATGCGAGCGCGGCGTCGCGCACGACGCGCCGCGCAGCACGTACTGGCCCGACATGAACTTCGCGTTGTACTCGCCCACCGCGCCGTCCCAGGCCCTGAACCCCGGATACGGCGCGTAGTCGCTGCGGGTCCATTGCCAGACGTCGCCGAAGGCCTGCAGCAGGCCGTCTCCCGCGGGCGCGGGCAGCGGGCGCAGCGCGTCGGCCTCGACGAAGCGGCCGGCTGCGATCGCGGCCGCCGCATCGCGGGCCACCGCATGCTCCCACTCGGCCTCGAGCGGCAGGCGCGGGGGCGGCTCCTGCGGGCGCTGCGCACCGAGCCAGCGTGCGTAGGCGTCGGCCTCGTACCAGCTCACGTGCGCCACGGGCGCCGCCGGCTCGAGCGGACGCTCGCCGCGCAGCGTGAACACGGTCCAGCCCGACTCGCCGCGCCGCCAGTGCAGCGGCGCCTCCCAGCCGCGGCTGCGCGCCGCATCCAGCCCCGCGGACTGCCACCAGCGTGGATCGCGGTAGCCGCCGTCATCGACGAAGGCGAGCCAGTCGCCCTGCGTGACCGGCCGATCGGCGAGCGCATAGGGCCGCAGGAACACGCGGTGCCGCGGCGACTCGTTGTCGAAGGCGAAGTCCGGGCGCGCGGCGCCGTCGCCGTCGGCTTTCCGGGCGGATCCGTGGGCGGATCCGTGGCCGATCTCGACCACGCCGCCGTCGAAGGCGAGCCAGCGCGGCGCATGGACCGCGCCGCCCGCGGTCCTCGCGCTCGTGTCGTCGCCGGCCGGCGGCCGGTAGGCCGGTGCCAGCGGATTGCACGAGAACGCATGCAGCAGGTCGGTCAGCAGCAGCTCCTGGTGCTGCTGCTCGTGCTGCAGGCCGAGTTCCACCATCGCGGCCAGATCCGGCGACGGATCGCCGCGCAGCAGCGCCGCCATGCGCGCATCGACATCGGCCCGCCAGGCGCGTACCTCGGCCAGCGAGGGCCGGCTCACCAGCCCGCGTTCCGGGCGCGGGTGGCGCGGCCCGACCCCCTCGTAGTAGCTGTTGAAGAGCATCCGGTAGGCCGGATGGAAGGGCGCGAAGTCGCGCTCGAAGCGCTCGAGCACGAAGGTCTCGAAGAACCAGGTGACATGCGCGAGGTGCCATTTCGCCGGGCTCGCATCGGGCATCGACTGCACCTGCGCATCGGCCTCGGACAGCGGCTCGGCGAGCGCGAGCGTGCGGGCGCGCACCGCGGTGTAGCGCCCGGCGAGGGACCGATCGTCGAGGCTGCGATCGACGGGCTCGCGCTCGGGGTGGATGCGGGTGACGCTCGGGTTCATCGGCAGGCGCTCCGGATCGTGGGATGGGCACAGTGCAGCATGATGCAGGCCCGCGCGGGCGCCGCGGTGCGCCGGTTGACGCGGACCGCTCCGCCCGGCGAGCATCCGTGCGCATCATGACGGCGCACCGA
>CAIUGQ010000176.1 GCA_903898725.1 uncultured Burkholderiales bacterium
GGCTCGTGCGGTCTGGCACTTGACAGTGTCTACTCTATCACCTAGCCTTCGGTCCGTGGGCTAGACACTGTCTACACGAGACGGTCCGCCCCGCCGACCGGCCTCCGGGCCCACCTCCAAGCCATCCACGCCATTCACCCCGACCCACCCCAGACACCGGAGCGCGCCATGGACGACCTCTCCCTCGACCCGAACTGCCCCTATGCCCGCCCGCTGCTGGCCGTCGCCGCGGCCCTCGGCACCGTCGCGACCGTGGCCGGCCTCGTGGCGCTCACCGTCATGACCGCGCTGGTCTGACCGACATGGCGCTGCCCGACACCGTCTTCGCGCTGGCCAACGGGCTGGCGCTGCCCGCCTGGATCGCACTGGCGGTGTCGCCGCCGCGCGCCCGCTGGACGCGCTGGACCTGGCTCGCGACCGGCCGGCTGCTGCCGCTCGCGTTCGCGCTCGCCTACGGGGCGATGCTCGTCGCCAGCCCGCCCTCGAACGGCGGCGGCTTCGGCTCCATCGCCGAGGTGCGTGCGCTGTTCGCCGTCGACCACGCACTGACGGCCGGCTGGATCCACTACCTCGCCTTCGACCTGTTCGTCGGCACCTGGATCGCGCAGCGCGCGGGTGAGCTCGGCCTGCCCCACCTCGCCATCGTGCCGGTGCTCGCGCTGACCTTCCTCTTTGGGCCGGCGGGACTGCTGGCCTTCTTCGTCCTGCGTGCGGTGCTGCGGCCCGCCTCGCTGCGCCCCTCGCACGGAGCCCGCCCATGACCGCCTCCACCCTCCCCGTCGCCCGCCCCGTGCAGGGCCCGCTCGCCGCGCTGATCGCCCGCGAGCCGACCCTCGCGCGCTACGGCATCGCGATGTGGCTCGCGATGATCCCCGCCGCGCTCGCGCTCGGCCTGGACGAGCGGATGCTGCGCGAGGCGCCGATCTGGCTCAAGCCGCTGAAGTTCCTCGCCTCGGTCGGACTCTTCGCGCTGACCACCGCCTGGTTCATCGGCCTGCTGCCCGAGGCACGGCGCCGCGCGTGGCCGGTCCGCGCCGCCGTCTGGACGCTGATGGTCGCGGGCGGGTTCGAGATCGCCTACATCACGCTGCAGGCGGCGCTCGGTTCGGGCTCGCACTACAACGTCGGCGACCCGGTGCACGCCGCGCTCTACAGCGCGATGGCCGCGGCCGCGATCGCGATGACCGCCACCCAGCCCGTGATCGCGTGGCAGATCGCCCGCCACGGCGAGCTCGCGCGCGGCAGCGCGTGGCGCACGTCGGTGCTCTGGGGCCTGTCGCTGACCTTCGTGCTGGGCACCGTGTCGGGAATGATGCTGGGCGGCATGCAGCCCCCCTCGGGCGGCGGGATGCCGCTGACCGGCTGGCACTGGGCGGGCGACCTGCGCCCCGCGCACTTCGTCGGGCTGCATGCGCACCAGGCGCTGCCGCTGGCGGGTGCGGCGCTCGCCTCGATCGCCCCGCGCGGCGCGCGCCTCTGGCTCGTCGCGGGCATCGTCGTGTACGTCGTCGGCTGGTTCGTGCTGATGGCCGCGGGCCTCTCGGGGCGAGTCGCCTGAGCGTTCCCGCTGGAACGGGTCCGCCCCCGGAAAGGTGAATACGTCACAGGAACGGCGGCAATAGGTACCGCCTGAGCGCAGGGTCGATCCGTAGCCTCTTTTGCAGTGCGACACACCCGCCTGCGGAGGCCACGATGGACCGTTCGACCCGCCCCGATTCGCTTCCCGATCCGCTCCCCGCCCCCCGGCCCGACCCTCTGGCCGCGCTCGACGCCGAGCTCCCGCCGGCGCTGCTGCACCGGCTCGTCGAGGCGCTCGACTTCGGCGTGATGCTGCTGGAGACCGACGGTCGCGTGCGCTTCGCCAACCGGTATGCGCGCCTCGCGCTCGGCGCGGGCGATGTGCTCGGCCTGACCGACGACCGGATCACGCTCCACGGCCCCCAGCAGCAGCGGGCGTTCCTGCGCGCGCTCGTCGAGGTGGCCGATGACCGGCCGCGGATGCTCTGCCTGGGCGGCGGCGTGCCCGGCACGAAGCTGGCGCTGGCGCGCTGGCACCGCGAGGCCGACGGCAGCGTCGTGCTGCTGGCCACGCTGCAGACCGGCGAGCGCCAGCAGTGGCCGGCGTTGCGCGCCTATGCCCGCGAGCGCAGGCTGACCGAGGGCGAGGCCGACGTGATGCAGCAGCTCGTGCTCGGCGACCGCCCGCCTCAGATCGCCGTGCGCCGCGGCTCGAGCGAGGGCACGGTGCGCAGCCAGATTAAGTCGCTGCTGGAGAAGACCGGCACGCACAGCATGAGGGAGCTGGTGGTGGAGGCGCTGCACCTGCCGCCGATGCCGGTGGGCGCGGGGCCGCAGGCGGTGGCTGTGCGACAGCCCGCCGGCACGCAGCGGCCGGATGGGCCGACCCATCCGAGCGGGGCCACGCCGGCCGCAGCGCCCGCGCCGGCGCTCGTCCCGCGCCACGTACCCGCTCCGTCACGCAACACGACGTCCGCGCCGGCCCGCGACACGCAGGCCCCGGGCATCGAACGGCGCGCCGCGCGGCCGGTTCACCGCACCACCGCCCTGCCGGACCGCGGCGCGCTGCTCGCACTGGTGGCGCGACAGTTCGCCTGGCCGCCGGCGGCCTGAGCCTCGGGCAGGTCGAGCAGCGCGCGACACGGCCCGCAGCCACAGCGTCGTACGGCGCGAAGGCGACCCCGGACCGCGTTCAGCGCGTCGCCCCGCGCTCCGCGAGCCAAACGGGTCGCGCCCCGGGACCAGGGACATCCAGCTTGCGGGGTCCGATCCGCGGCGAGTCGGCGGCCAGCTTCGCGCCGGGATGGGGTGAGGAGATCGCGACGAGGGCGTCCGCGGTCGAGGTCGTCCCCGCCGCGAACTGCTCGGCGAGGCGCCGTGTCACGCTCGGCGCCGCGACGCTGGTGCCGTTCATCGCGACGGTCGCGCCGCCACGGGTACCCGCCCCCAGCACGCCCAGCCGGGACAGCGAGCGGTCCGACACCGCCGAGACCGTGGGCCCGGCCCGGGACGGTTGCTCCATGGCCGCCTGCACCACCGCCGGTCCGCACGAGGTGTAGGGCGCGGGACGACCCGAGTCGCCCAGGACCGCTCCGACAACGACCGCGGAGGCACCGGTCGCGATCCCGTTGAGCGTGCCGCTGCGCTTGATCGCGGAGTCGTGCGGACCCGACTCGTCGCGCTCGACGAGACGGCCGGCATCGTCGAAGACGCGATAGGCCTCGTCGACGAAGCTCGATTGCCTGCCGCCGGTCCGGTATCCGAACGGCGAGTCGTTGCGCCGGATCCAGGCATGGATCTCGACGTCCGCCGCTCCGCCGTTCTGCAGTTCGACGGTCCACGTCCCGGCCGGCGCGAACGCACGCACGGGGTCGGCGCCGGCGGTCGCAGACACCGCCAGCAGGACCATGTCCCGCTCGTTGCAGTAGCCGCTGCCATCGACCGGGTCGGTCTCCCGGACATAGGACACCGTGGCGAGCAGGCCCTGGATCGAGGGCGTCCCCGTCGTGCCCCAGGTGGTGTCCAGCAGCTCGGCGTACTCGCCGGCATCGACGAAGGGTGCGTCGTTGGTCGTCGCGACCGGCGGGATCAGGCGGACCGACACCGCCGGCTCGGGCAGATCGGGCCTGGCGTGCCCGAGCCAGACCTCGAGGAACGCCGGGGTCGTGCTGGCGGGCGGCACCGACCACTGCAGCCGCCGAAGCTCGCCGGCTGCGAGCTGCAGCGTGGCGTGACACCGTGCGAGCGCGCTGTTGCCGGCAGCGATGACGATCGCGAGCGGCGCGCCGGTCTTGGCCTCGCGCTCCGCGACCAGCTCTTCGATCGCGCCCTCGAGCAGGGAGGTGCCATCGTGCGGACCGCCCATCAGCCCGTAGCTCAGGTTCACGACGACAGGCGCCGGCCCCGTCGACCCGGCCGCCTTCACGGCCCGGTCGGCACGGTCGATGACGTAGCGGACGGCGTCGAGCAGCTGCGGCTCGAGCAGGTGACCCGCGGCATCGCCGGCGATCACGTCGGGCAGCTGCACGGCCACCACGGGCAGCGACTCGATCTTCGTCGCAGGCGTGCCGGCGCCGGTCGCCACGCCGGCGGCCACGTCGAGCACGTGCGTGCCGTGCCGGGCGTCGACCCGTACCTGATCCTGACCGGCCGCCGCATAGACGGCCTCCTCGTCGAGCCGCCCGGCGAAGGTCGATGCCGCGAACAGCTCATCGAGACTCTCGGGACCGGCAGCCTGCTTCGGCACCGGTGTCGTCGCCGGCCATTCGATCCCGTACGGCACAGGCAGACCGGGTACGAAGGACAGCTCGCGGCGAGGCACCCGCTGGTCCCAGAAGAACCGCACCCGCGGGCCGCCGTCGCGCGTACGGAGTCGCTCGCCGGCGAAGGCGATGCCGTCGTCGACGACCCCGATCACGGCGGTGTCGGTGACGGCCGGCGGCGACGCCGCCTCGCTCGAGGTCGGGAAGGCGGCCGGGGCCTGCGGCAAGTGATCCAGGGGCACCTGTCCGACCGGCATGCCGAACGCGAACCGCTCGACGTAGGTGGCGACGGCCCGGCGGCCCTTGTCGTCGGTGGCCTCGAAGAACCGCGATCGGATCCATGCGCACAGGAACCGGGTGTCGTGCAGTCCCGCGGCCGGCGACTCGTACCAGGGCGCGCAGCGCATCCAGGGGTCCCACAGCGCGCGCGCGGTCTTCGCGAATCGCGCCGCGTTCGGCAGCGGATCACCGTCCGGATCGAGCCCGGACCTGAGCTGGATCAGCACCGGGAACCAGTCGTCCGGGCCGACGGTGCGCGTGCTCGCCGCCCAGGTGAAATACGGATCGAGCGGTCCGAGCCTCTGGACGCGGTACGGCGCGGTTCGCTGTGCCCTGGCGGCCTGCCCCGTCACCCATTGGATCGCCACGTGCCTCTCCTTACTGCCACTCGCGCATTGCCTTCGACCAGAGCCACGCAAGCAGCGGCGAGGGTTCGACATCCCCCTGCGCCGCCGTCGAGGGCGAGCGCGCCCAGACGTCCGCCCCGTTCGCGCCGCCCGCCGCCTGGAGCACGGGCTTCTGCTGCGTCACGTCGTACAGGTCGCGGAAGTCGAAGTCCTGATCGACCGGATACTGCGTGCCGTCGAAGAGCCTGTACGGCGTCGGACCGAGCGCGATGCCGCTCACTTCGGTCCGGTCGGCCCGCACGAGCAGGTAGTCGGCGATGGCCAGCCCCAGCAGTTGGCCGGCGGCGCTGTCGATCGGGAAGTGGACGCCCGCGACCGTCCGGTTGATCGCGATCCGGGCGGCCTGGCGCATCAGCAGGTCGTGCAGCGGCGCGCCGTAGCGCCCTGCTGCCAGTGCGAGCAGGACCCGGGCGACCGCGAACGCCTCGGTCGCGTGTCCGCTCGGCAGGGCACCGTGCCCCGGCGTGGCGATCATCGGCTGGATCGACGGCGAGAAGTCCGCCGGGCGATGGCAGGCGAGGATGTGCTTCATCCGCATCTCGACGTAGGTCGCGAACCGGAGCACGGTGCTCACCAGTTCCAGCGTCCAGGGCATCCGGTGCGGCTGGACGTTGAAGATCGGCCCCCAGAACGCCCCCTGCGGCCCGAGCTGGGACAGGATCTCGGTGGCGCGATCCTCCCGCAGCGAGGCCCAGCCGGCGACGAGCGTCACCTGCCTGACGAACGTCGACTGCGGGGGCCGGATCAGGCACGCGACCTTCGTCACGACCGGTGCGGCCGAGAGGCGGACATGCTGGAACGACGCGGCGGGCGTGCCGCCCTGATCGTCGCGGACCACGCGAACGGACGACAGCAGCTCCTGGTCCATCAGGAAGACCCGCACCCCCGCGTCCCAGCGCATCAGCGTGTCCGGATCGTCGAGCGCCAGCGGCTTGGCGGGCGCCTGCGCAGCGACCGTCGATCCCACGAGCGCGTCGCGATGACGGACGAGCGCATCCGGGTTCGCCGCGCCGGGCACGCCGGTGACGGCACCGAATCCGGCGATGCCGTTGATGCCGTTGATGCCGTTGATGCCGTTGATCCCATTGATCCCGTTGATGCCGTTCAGCCCCGCGAGTCCGCCCATCTCTTGTCTTCCTCAGGAAAGGTTACGGTTGACTAGGCAGGCAAGCCCGATTCGCGCATCGCCTGCGCGATCAGACGCCCCAGCGGCCGTTCGGCGATCGGCGATCGGGCCAGCCAGGTGTCGACCGTCATGGCCGGGTCCAGCGCCCTCATTTCCGATACCGCCTGACGTGCTTCGGTCATGTGGCCCAGACGCCAATTCGCGACGATGAGGACGCGCAGGGTCGAGGCATGCAACCGGTTCGCGCGGTAGGAGCGCAGCGCGTACTGCAGTGCCTTCGTCGGTTCGTCAGCCGAGAGGGCTGCGGTACCCGCCAACGAATCGAAATAGAAGCGCAGGGGATCGATCGGAGACAGCCGCCCCGCTCGAAGCGTGTCGCGCATCGCCGCGCTGCCTCGATCCGCGAAGGCATGCAGCACCCCGCGGTTCGCCAGGGCCATCGGCTCGTTCGGATTCGATGCGAGCGCGAGCTCGAACCGCTCGGCCGCGACATCGAAGCGGCGCTTGAAATGTGTTTCGACCACGCCGTCGATGGCGAGCGCGAGCGCGCAGTACGGATCGAGGTCGAGCGCCCGCCGGGAATGATCCGCTGCGCGTGATGCGTCGGCGGCGGGGTCGGGCGAGCGCCCCTGGACCCAGCGCAGGACGTACCACTGCGCCAGCCAGGCGCGTGGCGTCGGATGGCGCGGTGCGCGGTCGGCCACGGCCTCGAGCGCGAGCCGCGCACGGTCGAAGTCCGTCGTCGACAGGCGGTACATCGAGGCGACCGCGGCGAGCATCAGCGTGTAGGTCTCGAGGGTCGGCATCGCATTCGTCCTGACCAGCTCGAGGGCGCGCGACAGCAGCGCCGTGCGGATGCGCTCGACGACGGTCTCGAACATCGGAGAGGTGCCCCACACGACGTCGGCCAGTCGGGCGTGCATGGTCTCGGTCCAGACGACCCGCGCGGTCCTGACTTCGCAGAGCTCCGCGGTGACCGAGGTTCGAGCGCCGGCCGTGCGGCAGTGCCCGGTGACGATGTAGTCGGCGCCGATGCGCCGGGCGAGCACCGATGCCGCTTCGCCCCTGCCTGCCAGCAGGGTCGTCGACATCCGGGAGATGACGTCGAGGTCCTGCGACTGCGACAGCGCGTTGATGAGGCCTTCGGCGATGACCTCGCCGAGCACGGCCTGGTCGGAGGTGATCCCGCGTCCGTCGAACGGGATCACGGCGACCACCGGACGCAGCGAGACCTCGCCGCCGTGCCGCTCGATCACCGGTTCGGGCCCGGGCGGGCCGATCCGGAACGCGCGCACCGGCTGCTCGATGTGCTTGAGGTAGCACTCGCCCAGGTCCTCGATCTCCCCGTCCAGGGTGTCGACCACCTGCTCGCGCACCTGGGCCGAGATGACGATCTCGCCGGGCCCGGCGAGCGTGGTGAGGCGCGCCGCGAGATTCACGTCGCGACCGTACACGTCCAGCCCGTCGGCGAAGTGCTCGCCGCTGTGTGCACCGATGCGCAGCCAGGTGCGACGCTCCCGCGGCACGGCCTCGTCGAGGCGAGCCGATGCCCGCTGGACGGCGAAGGCGGCGGTGATCGCGCGCGGCGCATCATCGAAGGCGAGCATCATCCCGTCGCCGAGGCTCTTGACGAGCCGCCCGCCACTGCCGGGGAGCACACCTCGCACGACCGCATCGACGAGTGCCTGCCAGCGCGCCACCGCGCCCGCCTCGTCCTGCTCCATGAGCCGCACCGACTCCACCACGTCGACCACGACGATGGTGCCGCGCCGCCGCCCGGCTGCGTGGCCGACGAGCGCATCGATCGAATCGGGAGCCGGGTGCCGTTCCATCGCCGCCAGGACCGTTCGTGAAGGTCGGCCCGGTACGCGCACCGCCCGCGGCGGCCGCTGCAGGGCGAACCGCAGACCGCGCCGATTGTAAGGACGCCGACACCGTTTGGCACGATTGTCCCGCTGCGTGACACTATCGACTCCTCCCCCAATCGGTCGAATCCGTGCTGAATCCGTCCGGCACTGATCCCTTCGGCTCTGTCACCGACCCCTCCCTGCGCGCCCTCGCCGAGCGCGGGGTCGTGCGGCGCTACCGCCGAGGCACCATCGTCATCGACGAAGGTGACACCGGCGATACCCTGTTCGTCGTATTGACGGGGCGGCTGCGTGTGTTCTCCTCCGGCGGCGACGGTGCCCGCGACCGCGAGGTGACCTTCAACGTCCACGGGCCGGGCGAGTGCGTGGGCGAGATGTCGCTCGACGGCGGGCCGCGCTCGGCGAGCGTCATCACGGTCGAGCCCAGCACCTGCTCGGTGATCACCCGCGCGACGCTGCGCGAGCAGATCGCCCGCGACCCGGACCTGGCGCTGCTGCTGATCTCGCGGGTGATCCGCCGCGCGCGGCTGGCCACCGAGTCGGCGCGCGGCATGGCCACGCTCGACGTCTACGGGCGGCTGGTGCGCCGTCTCGAGGCACTCGCGGTCGACGACGGCACGGGGCGCCGCCGCGTGCCGGAGCGCACCACGCACGCGATGCTCGCCAGCGAGATCGGCTGCTCGCGCGAGATGGTGAGCCGCCTGCTCAAGGACCTGACGGGGGGCGGCTACGTGGGCGTCGAGGACCGGCGCCTGGTGCTGCTCAGGGCGCTGCCGCGCTCGTGGTGAGGCCGGGCGCGCACAGCGCCCGCACGATGTCGACGAGCGCCGGATCGGGCAGCTCGACGTCGTCCCACTGCAGCACCTCCCCGGCCTCGACGGTCCGGCGCAACACCGCCGGCTGCAGCACGCCGATCGGCACGTGGCCGGGCGCCTCGTCGAAGCGGACCGCCTCGCCGCGGACCTGGAAGCTGCCGATGCCGCGCTCGATCCGCGTGCCGGCCAGGAGCCTGCGCTTGGCCACCGCGGCCACCGAGACCGTCGGCCGCGCGCTGTTGTGGATCAGCGGTCCGTCGCCGCGCAGCACGCGGCGCACGGTGCGCACCGCCTCGAGGGTGACGAGGTGCTGCGGGTTCGTCACCACGTAGTACGGGCCGTCGCCGAGCTTGAAGTAGCGCAGCGCCTCGGCCTGGGCCGGATCGTGCGTGCCGGCGATGAACACCCCGGGCACCTGGGTGCGCGAGACGAGGAAGTCGGCGATCGGCGCGCCGACCTGCTCGTCGGCGAGGCGCGCGAGGTCCCGCGCGGCGGGTTCGGTGTCGTCGCGCGCCCAGCCCTCGAGGCCGCGGCGCGAGATCGTCGCACCGAACGCGTTGGCCACCAGCGCCTGCTCGATCTGGATCTTGGTGCCGTCGGTGGCGGCCACGGTCTGCGCGAGGCTCAGGCCCTGGCGCTGCGCCCAGCGGGCCATCTCGGCCGGCGTCGGATCGAGGTTCAGGAACCCCTTCATGTTGCCGTAGACCAGCGGCTCGAAGCCCATGTCGAGCACCCGCTCGCGCAGCGCCGCGAGCACGCCCGGCTGGTCGCCCTCGGCCTCGGTGAGCAGGCCGCGGCCGACGAAGTGCGAGCCCGCGGTGACGTGGAACTCGGCGTCGAGCGTGACCACCGGCCGGCCCGCCTCGAAGGCGCGCGTCACCACGGCGGCCGCGTGTTTCGGATCGCCGCTGCACTCGAACACCAGGTCGCAGCCGTCGACCAGCGCATCGAGCGAGCGGGTCAGCCGATCGGCCGCGGGATGCTCGAGCGCATGCGCATCGCGCCGGGTGAGCACGTGCGAGACCTCGAGGTCGTCGCAGCGCGGCCCGCGCAGCGCACGCACCAGGCTGCGCGACACGAAGCCGGTGCCGACGACACCGATCCGGGCGCGGCGGCCCTCGACGAGCGGCACCGCGCTCAAAAGACCTCGACCTGCGGCGTCAGCACGACGAAGCGTCCGCCCCAGTCGCGGATGTCCGCGAAGCGGCGCACGAACTCGTCGCGCCAGTTCCAGGGCAGGATCACCAGGTAGTCGGGCCGGGTCTCGGCGAGCCGCCCGGCCCCCACCACCGGGATGTGCGTGCCGGGCAGCAGCCGGCCCTGCTTGCTCGGCGTGTCGTCGACCACGTAGTCGATGAAGTCGGTGCGCACGCCGCCGTAGTTCAGCAGCGTGTTGCCCTTGGCGGCCGCGCCGCAGGCGGCGATCGACCTGCCCTCGTTCTTGGCGTCGATCAGGAAGGACAGCATGCCGCGCTTCATCCGGCGGCAGGCGTCGTCGAACGAGCGCCAGGTCGCCGGTTCGAGCAGCCCCGCGTCGTGCTCGCGCGCGAGCAGCTCGATGACCCGGACACTGCGCGGGTGCCTTCCGGTGGCCGCGGGCTGCGCATACACGCGCAGCGAGCCGCCGTGCGTGGGCAGCTCCTCGACATCGAACACGGCCAGCCCGCGCGAGGCCAGGATCCGCATGAAGGTCGTCAGCGAGTGGTAGTAGAAGTGCTCGTGGTAGATCGTGTCGAACTGGCGGTGGTTCAGCAGGTTCAGCAGGTGGTGGAACTCGAAGGTGGCCACGCCGCGCGGCGCGAGCAGGATCCGGAAGCCTTCGACGAAATCCAGCAGGTCGGGCACGTGCGCGACGACGTTGTTGGCCGGCATGAGGTCGGCGACGACACCCTGCTCGCGCAGCCGGCGTGCGAGCTGCGCGCCGAAGAACGCCTGGACCACCTCGATGCCGAGCGCCTCGGCCGCGAGGGCGGTGCCCGCCGTCGGCTCGATGCCGAGCGAGGGGATGCCGCGCTCGCGAAACCAGCGCAGCAGGTAGCCGTCGTTGCTCGCGACCTCGACGACGCGGCTCGAGGCGTCGAGCCCGAAGCGCTCGATGCTCGCGTCGGCATAGCGGCGAGCATGCTCGAGCCACGGCCCCGAGGTCGACGAGAAGTACGGATAGTCGGAGGTGAAGATGTGGTCGGCCGACTCGACCTGCTGCGTCTGCACCAGGCCGCAGGCATCGCACACCAGCGCGCGCAGCGGATGGAAGGGCTCGGTGGCGAGGGCCTGGTCGGCGCTCGGGAAGGCGTTCGACAGCGGCTGCATCCCGAGGTCGGCCACCAGCCGCGACAGCGGTTCGCCGCAGCAGCGGCATCGAAAGGGGGCGAGGGCCCGCTCGGCAAGGTCGGCGACCTGGCGGCGGGCATCGAGCAGATCGATCGGGGAGCGCTCGAGGTCGGGGGGGTCGCTCTCGGTCGGCGAGAGCTCGACGCCGGAGCGGTCGAAGGCGGCGACAGGGGTCATTGCGGTGGGCGTCTTCGTCGTGGAGGGACCGCGGTGCCCGGGCCGCTCGGCCCGGTGCGTCTGTCGCGTGAACCCACTATCCGCGCCGCCCGGGCGGGGCGACGGTGCCGCTCACGAGGCGCGGTGCGCGCCTACGGACCCACGCGACCGCCCGGGTCGCCGCCGTCGGAGCCCGCCCCCTGCGGCGCACCGGCGTGCCCGGCCGTATCCTTGCGCCTCCACAACACGGAGAGGGCATCGTGGTCCGACAGGACGGCAGGCTCGCATCGGTCACCCGCGCATCGCGCGGCGGGGGCCGGTCCATCGCGCAGACACGGGCACCGGCGGGCGACGCGGCGCGAGCGATGCCCGAGGCGCGCGGCGCGGTCGTGGTCGGCGCCTCGGGCGGGCTGGGCGCCGCCTTCGTCGACGCGCTGGCCGCGCGCGGCGAGGTGTCGACGGTGCTCGCACTGTCGCGCTCGGGGCCGCTCGACGAGAGCGCGGCCGGGCCCGGTTCGGCCCGCATCGTGCGTGCCCGCATCGACCTCACCGACGAGGCCAGCATCGCCGCGGCCGCCGCGCTCGCGCGCACGCTGGCGCCGCCGCGCTGGGTGATCGTCGCCACCGGCCTGCTGCACGCGCCCGACGGACTGCGGCCAGAGAAGTCGCTGGCGATGCTCGACGGCGCGCGGATGGCGCGGCTCTTCGCGGTGAACGCGACCGGCCCGGCGCTGGTCGCCAAGCACTTCCTGCCCCTGATGCCCCGCGAGGGCCGCGCGGTGTTCGCGGCGGTCTCGGCGCGGGTGGGGTCGATCTCGGACAACCGGCTCGGCGGCTGGTACGGCTACCGGGCCTCGAAGGCGGCGCTCAACATGCTGCTGCGGACCGCGGCCATCGAGTGGGCGCGCACCGCCCGCGAAGGCGTGTGCGTGGGCCTGCATCCGGGGACGGTCGACACCGCGCTGTCGCGCCCGTTCCAGGGCGGCGTGCCCGAGGGCCGGCTGTTCGATGCGGCCGACTCGGCGGCGAAGCTGCTCGCGGTGCTCGACGGGCTCGGCCCAGCCGACAGCGGCCGGGTGTTCGCCTGGGACGGGACGGAAGTGCCCGCCTGACGGTGGCCCGGGGTGGCCCGGGGTGGCCCGGGGTGGCCTGGGGTGGCCGGGGCTGACCCGAGCGCGGTCGCCCGCCTACGCGAGCACGACGACCACCGCGCCCTCGGCGATCCGCTCGCCCTCGGCGACGCGCACCTCGGCCACGGTGCCGGCCGCCGGTGCCTCGACCGGGATCTCCATCTTCATCGACTCGACGATGACCAGCGCGTCGCCGGCGGCCACGCGCTGTCCGACCGTGACCTCGACCTTCCAGATGCTGCCCGCCACCTCGGTGCGTACCGCCGCCATCGCCGTCTCCCTGTCTGCCCGTGTCCCGGTGTCCGGTATCGCCGTATCCCGGTATCCCGCTGGCTGTCCGGCCGCACTGTAGCGCGCCCGGGCGAACCCCGCCCGCCGACCCCATTGCGTGTGGCCCGTGCACTGGACGGTACGCCCGTCGGTCCGGCGACGCTGACCGTCGCACGTCGCCGACGGACCGATCCGGACCGTGGCCCAATGACCGGATGACGCTCGTCTTCGACGTGCGGACCTTGTTCTACGTCGGGTCCCTGACCGCGCTCGCCTGCTCGCTGATGCTGTGGCAGAGCCGGGACCTGCACGCCCCGTCCGCCGCCGCGCTGCGCTGGGCGGCCAGCTCACAGCTGATGTTCGGCGCGGCGATGGCCGGCATCTCGCTGCGCGGCGCGATCCCGGACCTGCTCTCGTATCAGATCGCGAACACCCTGGGCACGGCGGCCGCCGCGGTCGCCTACGAGAGCGTGCGGCGCCTCGTCGGCGCGCGTCCGCTGCCCTGGCTGACGGCGCTCGTGACCGCGGGGCTGCTCGCGATCAACCTCGCACTCGGCGACGATCCGGCGCGCCTTGCAGCACGCCTGTACATCAATGCAACGATGCACGCGATCTTCGCGACGGCCGCGGTGCCGCTGCTGCTCGGCCGACTTCGACAGGGCGACGATGCACCGCGCCCGCTGCGCTGGGCGACCGGATTCATGGTGGCATTCGCCATCGCACACCTGTTCAGGATGGCGGTGACCGCGACGTCCGGCGTTCGGGTCACGATGACCGGCATGGTGGAGGGTCCGCTGCAGATGCTGATGCCATCGGTGTTCGCGCTCGCGCCGATGACCTACGCGATGATCCTGATCGGCCTGGTCA